>JALTNS010000252.1 GCA_027000565.1 Rhizobiaceae bacterium
TTCCTGATCGCCGACAATCTGGTAGTGTTTTTCCTGCTCGGTTTCTTCGTCAAGCAGGGTAACAGTCGCGCCAAATTTGACCGTATCGCCACCAAGTTTGGTAACATCTATCACTTCTGCCTTGGCGATGTATTCTTCCAATTCGCCAATTCGGCCTTCATTGAGGCTTTGCTGTTCTTTGGCGGCGTGATATTCGGCATTTTCCGAAAGGTCGCCATGGGCACGGGCTTCCGAAATTGCGGCAATAATCTTTGGCCGGTCCTCGGACTGGCGTTTTTTCAATTCCTGTTCCAGAGCAGCATATCCGCCCTGTGTCATGGGAAATTTTTCCAACCTACTGTTCCTTGTCGTCTGCGCCCCGGGTCGTCATTGCCCCGGTGAAGGGAAATTCAGGATTTGCCTGCTTTCGCGGCACAAAAAAATTACAGTACCCGATAGGGTCTACCGGATACTGCCAATTGTCGTGTCCATTATATAGAACAAATTTCGCAATTCACAAATAACAGATTGTCAAAGCTCGATACAGGTTCTGTTGCGGGCAATTAAGACTTAAAAATAATCCTGCAATGGCCTTACGGTCAGTTCGTGTTGGTCGAGCGCTTCAATGGCTTCCGATACCGCAACCGCACCGGCAATTGTTGTGTAATAGGGAACACGCTGCATCAATGCTGCCTGACGCAACGAGCGCGAATCAGCATGGGCTTTTTCGCCTTCCGATGTGTTGAACACCATCTGTATCTGGCGGTTGCGAATGGCATCTTCAATGTGCGGACGGCCTTCGAGAACCTTGTTGATGCGGGCGCAGGGAACGCCGTTTTCTTCCAGATAACGCTTTGTGCCACCGGTTGCGACAATCGAGAACCCGAGCATGGAAAGCCGCTTGATTGCCGGAAGTACCAGCGGTTTGTCGTGGTCCTTGACCGAAACAAACAGGGTTCCTCCAATTGGCAAAATAACGCCAGCGCCAAGCTGAGACTTGGCAAAAGCCATGGCATAATCGGTATCGAGGCCCATAACTTCGCCGGTTGAACGCATTTCCGGCCCCAACAGGGTGTCGACGCCGGGGAAACGTGCAAACGGGAACACAGCTTCCTTGACCGCAATGTGGGCAAGGTTTTCCACATCCGGTTTATCGCCATAATTGGCAATTGCTTTGTCGAGTTTGTCACCGGCCATGATGCGGGCCGCTGTTTTGGCAACCGGCAAGCCAATCGTTTTGGCGACAAAGGGGACGGTTCTTGATGCGCGCGGATTGACTTCGAGCACATAAATCATATCGTCCTTGATGGCGAACTGCACATTCATCAGTCCGACCACATTCAGCGCAACGGCCATATCTTTGGTCTGACGATTGAGTTCGTCGACTATTTGCGGCGAAAGTGAGTGGTTCGGCAGCGAACAGGCTGAATCGCCGGAGTGAATGCCGGCTTCTTCGATGTGTTCCATGATGCCGCAGACGAACACGTCTTTACCATCAGACAAACAATCAACATCCACCTCGATCGCGTTTGTCAAATAGCTGTCGATCAGCACCGGCGATTTACCGGAAACCACAACGGCTTCTCTCATATATCGATCAAGCTGGGCATCACTTCGAACGATTTCCATGGCGCGTCCGCCGAGCACATAGGATGGGCGAATGACCACCGGATAGCCGATTTCGGCAACAATCGCTTTGGCCTCTTCAACCGAACGGGCGATGCCGTTTTCCGGTTGTTTGAGTTTCAGATCATGCAGAAGTTTCTGAAAGCGGTCGCGGTCCTCTGCAAGGTCAATTGCATCGGGTGAAGTGCCAAGTATCGGCACTCCGGCTTTTCCCAGCGCATTGGCAAGATTGAGCGGAGTTTGCCCGCCGAACTGAACTATGACGCCGAGAAATTCACCTTTTTGTTTCTCAACCCGGATGATTTCAAGCACGTCTTCTGCGGTGAGCGGTTCAAAATAAAGCCGGTCAGAGGTATCATAATCGGTTGAAACCGTTTCCGGGTTGCAGTTGACCATGATCGATTCAAGGCCGGCATCTTTCAGTGCAAAGGCGGCATGGCAACAGCAATAATCGAACTCGATGCCTTGGCCGATGCGATTTGGCCCGCCTCCGAGGATCATCACTTTGTTGGCCGTTGAGACTTCCGTTTCACTGCGGGGCTCACCGGCAAAGGCGGTTTCATAGGTTGAATACATATAGGCCGTGGGCGAGGCGAATTCGGCTGCACAGGTATCAATGCGTTTGTAAACCGGGTGGATATCGAGCGCGTTGCGTAATTCAGCAACATCTTTAACGCTTGTATTGGCAAGTTGTGCCAGCCGTTGATCGGAAAAGCCATTGGCTTTTAACATGGCAAGATTTTCGCCATCTTTTGGCAGGCCGTGGCTTTTTACCCGCTGCTCCAGAATGATCAGGGATTCAATCTGGCGCAGAAACCACGGATCAATCTTGCAACTCTCGAAAACCTGCTCAACACTTGCGCCCTCGCGCATCGCCTGTGCCACTTTCAGCAGCCTGTCGGGCCTTGGCGTTCCAAGGGCAGCTCGAATGGCGTTTTTGTTTTCGCGTTCACTGCCTTCCTGGCCCATGCCCTCGATTTCAACTTCATCAAGACCGGACAGTCCGGTTTCAAGGCCACGCAATGCTTTTTGCAAGGACTCGTTGAAAGTCCGGCCAATTGCCATCACTTCGCCGACCGACTTCATTGAGGTGGTCAAGACATCCGATGCGGCAGAAAATTTCTCGAACGCAAAACGCGGGATTTTGGTGACCACATAATCGATCGAAGGTTCAAACGAGGCCGGGGTTGCGCCACCGGTTATATCGTTGTCGAGTTCATCCAGTGTGTATCCGACGGCCAGACGGGCTGCGACCTTGGCAATTGGAAAACCGGTGGCTTTCGAGGCGAGCGCCGACGAACGCGAAACGCGGGGGTTCATTTCGATGACCACCAACCGGCCATTTTCCGGATTGACCGCAAACTGCACGTTGGAGCCGCCGGTTTCCACGCCAATTTCGCGCAGCACGGCAATAGATGCGTTGCGCATCATCTGATATTCTTTGTCGGTGAGTGTCAACGCCGGGGCGACGGTGATGGAATCACCCGTATGCACACCCATCGGGTCGATGTTTTCAATCGAACAGATGATGATGCAATTGTCCGCCTTGTCGCGCACCACCTCCATTTCAAATTCTTTCCAGCCAAGCACGCTTTCCTCGACCAGCACTTCATTGGTCGGAGAGGCTTCAACCCCGCCAAGCACCAGATCGTAAAGTTCTTCAAGCGTATAGGCGATGCCGCCGCCCTGACCACCCATGGTGAACGAAGGGCGCACAATTGCCGGAAGGCCGGAAGTCTTGGAGGCACTGAGCGCCAACATTTGCGCTGTCAGCCGGTGTTCTTCCAGACGGTCGGTTTCGCCTTCTTCCCATTTGCGGTTATAGGCAGCGATGTTTTCAGCCGTGCCGCCCGATTTTTCAACGGCTTCAAGACCCGATTGATATTGCTGCTCAAACCGCTTTTTAAGTTCCGTTGTATTGACGAATTCCGAGCGTGGCGTTTCAAGTCCGATCTTGTGCATCGCACCCCGAAACAAATCACGGTCCTCCGCCTTGTCGATTGCGGCTGCATCGGCGCCGATCATTTCCACATCAAATCGGTCAAGAACCCCCATTTTCTGCAACGAAAGCGCGGTGTTCAGTGCGGTTTGCCCGCCCATCGTCGGCAACAGCACCATCTTGTCACCGGGATGTTCGCCGCGTTCTTTCTCGATGATCCTGGCAACCACATCAGGGGTGATCGGTTCGATGTAGGTGGCGTGTGCCAGATCCGGGTCGGTCATGATCGTGGCCGGGTTGGAATTTACCAGCACAATTCGATACCCTTCGGCCTTCAGTGCCTTGCAGGCCTGGGTGCCTGAATAATCAAATTCGCAAGCCTGACCGATAACAATCGGTCCCGCACCAATGATGAGGATGGTGTCTATGTCCTGGCGTTTTGGCATGATGTTGTGGCGTTCCGATAATTCCGGATAATCCGGCTAACTGCGTTGCTTTCGCACAAAACCCGGCTCGCAAGTTGGCGACCGGGTGTGCATTTACGGGTATTGAGGCTAAGATCGGCTTATAGGGTAAACTTGTTGCCTCGTGAACCCCCATTTGAAGTTGAATTGGCGATTTACCCAGACTTTTATCGGTCAATCATTGGCCCATTTGACCAGGCATTCTGATATGCGCAGTCAAAAGGGGGGAGGTCGATAATCCACTTCGATGGAACAGTGTTGGAATATCCGGTTTTATAATGTTCAAAAGTGCATCTAAATTTTTGTCTTCACTGTCCCTGGCACTATGTTTGGCGGTTGCCGCCGGTGCCGGTGGTGCGGCGGCTCAAACGACTGTAAATTATCGGCCATCGCTTGGCGCCGCTTCTCCAAAACTTGATATTTATTCGTTTTCAGGTGCGCAAAGTGCGCCGGTTGTCATCTATGTTCACGGTGGTGCGTGGCAGTTTGGCAGCAGAACCCGGGTCAATCTTAAACCCGCCCATTTTAACAATCGGGGCTTCATTTTTGTAAGCATTGATTATCGCCTTGTTCCGCGGGTGAGGGTTGAGGACCAGTTGGTTGATGTCGACCGGGCGATTGGCTGGGTTTATGAAAATATTGGCAAATATGGCGGTAATCCGAAAAACCTACACCTGATGGGTCATTCGGCTGGCGCACATCTGGTTTCAATGACCGGAGTAAAACCGGGCAAGCGGGTAGCGGGTTTAATCCGCAAAGGGGCGCTGCGCACGGTCATTTCCAATGATACCATGGTCTATGATATTCCGGCACTTGCTGCCCGCCGGGGTGGCAGGTTACACCGGATTTACAACCGGCCGTTTGGACTTAACGGGGATCGCTGGCGACGGCTTTCACCACAATACCAGATTTCCGCCGGACCAAAACCTGCCTTTTTGCTGATGTATTCCGGTCAGGGAATCCCGGATGCCCGTAAAAAGGCGGCGCAGCGGTTTGCCCGAAAGCTGGAAAAATCCGGCACGGCAGTCACCTTGTTTGACGGCGGGGGCTATTCTCACCGGCAAATTAATGGGCGAATTGGCGAAAACAACAGCGTCACCGCGGTAGTTGACCGGTTTTTGAACCGATACAGCCGGTAGGGCCGATATCTGTTCATTGCCTTTCAATCGGTATGACCGGCGAAAAACAATGTGATGAATTTGTGCGCTCGCCGGGCCGTGAACAGAAAAATTGGCTAAAAGTTTGTTGACCCTGGGACAAGCGGGGAATTCCACGCTATAAGTCGGTCAATATAAATTCAGGAGAATTGCCAATGCGCTGGCGTGGACGTCGACAAAGTTCAAATGTGGAAGATCGCCGAAGTGGTGGTGGTGGACAACCCACCGGCTTTGGTCGCAGTGGACGTAGCGGTCGCCGTGGCGGTGGCGGTTTCAGATTGCCCGGCGGGCTCGGTGGCATGCGCCGTGCTTCCGGTGGTGGGGTCAAGGGTATTATTTTTCTGGCCGTTATATATTTTGCGCTGAAGTTTTTTGCAGGCATTGATCTGATGCAAATGCTCGGTGGCGGCGGGCTTGGCCCAACCACGCAAACCCGGGTTGAACGGCCGCAACCTCAAAACACGCAACGAACCAACCGTTCGGCTCAAAATGACGAGCAGCTTGAATTTGTCAGTGTTATTCTGGCTGAAACCGAGGATGTATGGCGCGGGATTTTCAAATCCAGCGGCAAAAATTATCCAGAACCCAAGCTGGTTTTGTTCACCAATAAAGTCGAGTCGGCCTGCGGCTTTGCCAGCTCTGCATCGGGTCCGTTTTATTGCCCCGGAGACAGCAAAATCTATATTGATCTGTCATTCTTTGGTCAGTTGAAGCGTGACTTTGGTGCTTCCGGCGATTTTGCCCGTGCTTATGTGCTGGCCCACGAGGTCGGGCATCACGTTCAAAACATCATTGGTGTGTTGCCAAAGTTCAATGAATTGCGCCGTTCGATGAGCAAAACCGAATCCAATAAAATGTCGGTTCGGGTGGAACTGCAGGCGGATTGTTTTGCCGGCATGTGGGGATATTATACCGCCCAGAAAGGATTGCTGGACCGTGGTGATCTTGACGAGGCATTAAATGCCGCAACCCAGATTGGCGATGATGCCATTCAAAAACGGACACAAGGTTATGTGGTGCCGGAAAGTTTCAACCATGGAACATCGGCGCAACGCAAAAACTGGTTTAAGCGCGGCTTTGAATCCGGCAGGCTTGACCAGTGCAATTCGCTCAGCGCCAAACGGTTGTAGGAACTGGCTGAGCATTCTCCGAATAGCGGGAATTTCGGTTCAGCGGGTTTCTTTTGTCCATGTCTCACACCAGGCAATCATATGATGCAATAGTCCTCGGTGCCGGTGGGGCAGGGCTTATGTGCGCCGGTATTGCCGGGCAGCGTGGCAGGCGAATATTATTGCTTGATCACGCGGCATCACCGGGCAAAAAAATCCTGATATCCGGCGGTGGGCGCTGTAATTTCACCAATATTCATACAGCTGCAGACCGCTACATTTCCGCCAATCGACATTATGTCAAATCGGCACTTGGCCGCTATGGCGCTGAGGATTTTCTGGCGCTGGTCAATCGCTATAATATTCAATGGCACGAAAAAGAGCTGGGACAGTTGTTTTGTGATGGTTCGGCCAAACAGATTTTATCGATGCTGCTTGATGAGTGCACCCGCGGTAAGGTCGAAATGAAATGCGGCAAGAGCATTGCCAATGTGCACCACGCGGACGGAAAATTTACAGTTGAATTTGGTGGTGAAACCGTATTCGCCCCTTCACTGGTGATTGCCACCGGCGGGCCTTCCATTCCGAAAATGGGGGCAACCGGCTTTGCCTATGATCTGGCACGTCAATTCGGTTTGAAGATTATCGAACCGCGCCCGGCTCTGGTGCCGTTGACACTTGGCGAAGACGAGCGGCTGTTTCGCGCCCTTTCAGGCGTTGCCAGCGATGTCCGGGTGCGTTGCGGCAAGGTCGAATTTTCCGGCGCGGCGCTGTTCACCCACAAGGGCCTTTCCGGCCCGGCAATCCTGCAAATATCATCCTATTGGCGTAACGGCGAGAGCATTTTTATCGATTTTTTGCCGAGACAAAATGCCGGCTGGTTGAGTGATGCCAAACGGGAAGCTCCGCGCACCGGGTTTCGCAAGGCATTGGCACAATTGCTGCCGGAGCGGCTGGCAACCGCACTGGCAGAGCGGATCGGACTGGAAGGCGAATTGGCGAATTTGCCTGATGCCCGACTTGGCGAAGTCGAGCAACTCCTTGCCAACTGGAAGTTCACGCCAACGGGCAGCGAAGGGTTTGCCAAGGCGGAAGTGACCGTTGGCGGAATTGATACGGCGGAATTGTCATCCAAAACCATGGAAGCAAAGCGGATGCCGGGGCTTTATGTTATCGGCGAGGCGGTTGACGTCACCGGCTGGCTTGGCGGTTATAATTTCCAGTGGGCGTGGTCGAGCGGTTGGGCCGCGGCGCAGGAGATTTGAGCCCTGTCATGCGGAAAATCGGTCGTTTGACAATTGCAAACCACCGTCCATCACTTTGGTTGCAACACCGCCCACCTGCAAACGGGTGATTATCCCCTCTTTGACATGGGCCACCGTGTGAATTGAGCTGGGGCTGCCAATTTCCAGACCCTGTTCGGCCTTGATGGCAATTGTACCGCTACCGCTTGCCTGCACAAGCCGGTGTTTGATCAGATATGTTGACAGGGCCGCGTTGGTGGTACCGGCAGCTGGCGATTCTGCAACACCAACGGCCGGGCAAAAGTCTCGAACATGGATGGCATTGCTGCTGTCTTCAACTTCGGTGCAAAATGTTGCAACGGTCTCAATATTGTTTTTTCTGCAAAACCGGGCAAGGTGCTCAAAGTCAGGGTTGATGTGGCTCATGGCCATAAGGCCCGATACCGGAACGACCAGATGGGTGAAATCACCAAGTGCAAATTCCAGCGGCAATTTTGAATGATAATCTGAAGTCTGGATGCCCAGAATACTGGCCAGCTCAACGCTGTCTATAATGTTCGATCTAAATTCAGGGATATTTATATCCAGCATAACGATGTTGATAAGGTCACGGCTGCTGGTAATTTCGACGGTTGAAGACGTTGTGGGCAGGCGCAGGTCCACCGACAGGGTGCCGGTGCCTGGCCATTCAAAAATTTCCCTGCCGATCAAATCGCTCATCAAACAGATTGTGCCGTGGCCGCACATTGGATACTCGCGCTCGGTCGATTGAAAGCGAGCGGTGACCGAGTTTCCGGTGTGGCTCTCAACAAAACAAATGGCCGGAAGGTTCAATTTGCGAGCAATCTGCAAGCGAAAATCAGGGCTGAAATTTTTAGTGTTGTATATAATTGCGGCGCGGCTGCCACCTGAAACACTATCGGAAAATGCTGTATAGAGTGAATACTGGATCGAAAGCATTTTTAACTTTCAGTGGCTCCTGGACGCGCCAGCGGGTGATCGTCGTTCAGTTGCAACAGGTCCCAACAATTACCATACAAATCTTCAAACACAGCAACCGTGCCATAATCCTGTTCTTTGGGTTCGCGAATGAAATTAATGCCGCGTTCGCGCATTTGATTGTAATCACGCCAGAAATCATCGGAATTGAGAAACAAAAACACCCGCCCACCGGACTGATTGCCAATGAAGTTTGCCTGCTCCTCGTTTGAAGCCCGGGCCAGCAACAATGTGGTGCCGGAAGAACCCGGTGGCGCGACGACGACCCAGCGTTTGTCCTGTTCCGCCTGATAGCTGTCTTCAATCAGGGTGAAGTTCAGTTTTTTGGTATAAAATTCAATGGCCTCGTCATAATCACGAACAACAAGGGCGATGTGGACAATCGATTGTTTGATTTTATTGCTCCTTTGGTTTGCGCAGAATGCCCGCGTAAATTTCATCATCACCAATGATGCCGATTATTTTTTTACCATCCGCCAACAGCACCGGGTTTTTACTGGCATGGCGATATTCGATCACCTCACGCATGCCGGTTGAAACGGGGGCAATGACAATCTGGCCGTTGCCAAGTGGTGTTTCGTCTGAAATTTCGGATATTGAAATCGCCTGCAGTTTTTGCCGACCCGCATGGGCTTCAACCAACCCACCTTGATCATCGAGTTTCAATTTCAGATTGGCAGAACCGGCAAGTAGTTTTTCAACCGGAGCCATCAGGCTTGCGGCTTTCAACACGTTGAGCGGGTTCATGTGGGCGACAAACCGGGCCACATAGTCATTGGCGGGATTTAGAATAATATCTTCCGGCCTGCCATACTGGACAATCCGTCCCTCTTCCATGATCGCGATGTGGGAGCCAATCTTGAGCGCTTCATCCAGATCGTGGCTTACAAAAATGATGGTTTTTTGCAACCGCTGTTGCAGTTCGATCAACTCATCCTGCAGGTGATTTCTGATCAGCGGGTCGAGGGCTGAAAATGGTTCGTCCATCAGCAGAATATCAGCGTCAGTAGCAAAGGCCCGGGCGAGACCTACCCGCTGTTGCATGCCGCCTGAAAGCTGCGAAATCTGCTTGTCGGCCCATTGGGTCAGTTGCACAAGTTGCAATTTATCTTCGACCCTTTGGCGAATTTCGTTTCTGGCCATGCCGCGCAGTTCAAGTCCGAAACCAACATTTTCGGCGACCGTGCGCCAGGGCAGCAGGCCAAATTGCTGGAACACCATTGCCACCCGTTGCATGCGTAACTGGCGCAATGTCTGGGCCGTGCAAGTGGCAACATCGGTGCATTGATCGTTATTGTTGTAAATAAAAACCGAGCCGCGAGAGACCCTGTTGAGCCCGTTGACGGCGCGCAACAGGGTGGATTTGCCTGAGCCGGACAGGCCCATCAACACGCAAATTTCGCTTTTTTCAACACTGATCGAACAATCTGCGACACCCAGCACCGCGCCGCATTGTTTCAGGATACTCTCGCGCACGCCGCCCTGATCCAGCAGTTCAAGCGCCTTTTTGCGCTGTTCGGCGGTTCCAAACATGATGTCGACATTTTTGAACTCAACTGCGGGCATCATTTACCTCCGCCATTGGTGCGCATCTTGAACACCCGGTCGAGCAGAATGGCGACGATGACAATAGCCAACCCGGCCTCAAAACCCTTGGCGATGTTGACTGTGTTAAGCGCCCGAAGCACAGGTACACCGAGGCCTGGCGCGCCAACCATTGCGGCAATCACCACCATGGAAAGCGACAGCATGATACACTGGGTGACACCGGCCATAATGTTCGGCATTGCATAGGGAATTTCTATTTTCCACAAAATCTGGCGCCTGGTAGCGCCAAAGGCTTCTCCTGCCTCGACCAGCGTTTTTGGCACCCCGGCAATGCCGAGGCTAGTGAGGCGAATGGGGGCGGGGATAGCGAATATAACTGTCGAAATCAGGCCGGGAACCACACCTAAACCAAACATGATCATGGTCGGGATCAGATAGACAAATGTTGGAATGGTCTGCATCAAATCGAGCACCGGTCTAAGGGCTGAGTTGAGCATCGGCCGGTGGGCGGCGGCGATGCCCAGCGGTACGCCTATGATGACGCAGGTGGCAGTGGCAAACAGGATCAGCGCAAAGGTGCGCACGGTTTCTTCCCAATAACCAAGGTTGATCACCAGCAACAGTGAGAGCACGATCATCGCGCTCAGTTTCCAGGAACGGTGCATGAACCATGCGGCGATGGCAAACAGGGCAATCAGCACCAGCGGCGGTACCCACAGCATGACGTCGCTCATGCCTTCGATCAGAAACTTTAACGCATCGGCAAACGCATCAAAAACAAAGGCGCCATTGTCGAGCAGATAATCAACGCCGGACTTGATCCAGCGTCCAAGCGGCAGTTTATTATCTTCAAGCCATTGTTGCATATTCTGTGCTTCTCACAAAAACAGTCGAATTGCATATGGAGTTTGCAGACTTGCTCCCACCTCCCCCTTGTGGGGAGGTCGAACGTTGCAGCACGCAAGGTTCGGGCGGTGGGTAAAAGTCAGAGAACCAGGCTTAGACTTTTGTCTGGTCCAACAAACCCGCATGCACTTTCCGCGCATCCAATCGTGATTTAGACCCCCACCCTCAATCCCTCCCCACAAGGGGAAGGAGGTAATTCGGCAACGAACCTGTCATATGCAATTCACCTCTCGATAATGGGGAGGTGAAACGTTTACTTAATCCCGATCACATCCCCAGGCTTGCTTTGACAGCCGTCAAACCATCTTTGCCATCGATAGTTTTAACACCCTTGAGCCAGCCATCGAGAACGCCGGGATTTTTCCTCAGCCATGCGGCGGCGGCCTTGTCCGGGTCGGTGCCATCGTTAAGGATTGCACCCATGATTTCGTTTTCCATGGCGAGTGTGAATTTGAGATTTTTCAGCAACGCACCAACATTCGGGCATTCATCGGCATACCCCTTGCGGACATTGGTATAAACCTCGGCGCCACCAAGATTGGGACCAAAATATTCATCACCACCAGTGAGATAGGACATCTTGAAGTTGGCGTTCATCGGGTGCGGTTCCCAACCGAGAAAAACGACCCATTCTTTTTTACGGTCGGCGCGGGCGACCTGTGCCAGCATGCCCTGTTCACTTGATTCAACCACCTTGAAACCTTTCAGGCCAAAGGCATTTTTGTCGATCATGCTCTGGATCAGCCGGTTACCGTCATTGCCCGGCTCGATACCATAAATATTGCCCTCAAGCTGTTCCTTGTATTTTGCAATATCGGAAAAATCCTTGATGCCGCCATCGCTTGCCGCCTTGTTGACTGCCAGCGTGTATTTGGCGCCGGTCAGGTTCATGCCAATGGTTTCGACCGAACCGTCCTCGCGGTACTTTTTGATGTCACCTTCCATGGTCGGCATCCAGTTGCCGAGAAAGACGTCGATATCGCCGTTTTTCAAGCTGGCATAAGTGACCGGCACAGAAAGAACGGTGGCGCTCGGATTATATCCAAGACCTTTCAACACTTCCGAAGTTGCAGCGGTGGTTGCGGTGATATCGGTCCAGCCGACATCGGAAAAGCGGACATTTTTACAAGCACCATCGCTTGCCGCCTGCAGAGGTGCCGCGCTGGCCATCACCATGGATGCGGCGATGCCAATTCCGATAACGGATCTGCGGTTAATTGCTTTTTTCATGGTTCAATTCTCCCTGATTGGTGCAGTTATTATAAAACGAAGTGGGCCTCATTCTTGCTGGTTTGTATCAACAGTTTATGCCTGACGGGTCGCAAGGCAATACCTGCCCCGCCATTTGTTGAATGATCTACGACATTGGTGCGAGAGTCCACTGACATTGCCAAAATGCCAAATTGCGAAAATTCTTGCCAGATGTCGATAATTACCCAATCATCTTTCGGGCAGCACGGTCAGGGAGACAGCGCGATGAATTTTGAGAAACTTGCCAGAAACAACATTGTCGAGTTTCTCGGTGATATTTTCAATCGCCGCGGAGCTGAAGCCTATATCGGCGAACCGGTGACGATTTCACAGCACATGCTGCAGGGCGCGCTGTTGGCGGAACAGGCCGATGCCGAAGATATTCTTATTATCGCAGCCCTGCTTCACGATATTGGCCATTTTACCAATGAGTTTCCAGATGACGCAGCTGAACTTGGCATCGACAGTCATCACGATGAGGCAGGTGCCAAGGTTCTGGAGAGGTTTTTTCCGACAATTGTAACCGAATGTGTACGCCAGCACGTGGCAGCCAAACGCTATTTATGTGCAATCAATGAAAGCTATTTGGGCAGGCTGTCTGAAGCATCTGTTCTGTCACTGGGTTTGCAGGGCGGGCCGATGAGTGAACAGGAGGTTAGTGAACTGGCGAAAAATCCATTTATCAAAGAGATTATTCAGGTGCGCATCTGGGATGATGAGGCCAAAGACCCGGCCATCGAAACACCACCGTTTGAATATTATGCCCCGATGTTGCAACGGGTGGTCGACGGACATTTAGCAGCATTATAAATACCGGGACGATCAGGTTTTTTCGCGCGGTGTGACCAGTACAAGCGCTACCATCATGAAAACAAAAGATGCCCAAATCCAGCCGGAATGTTGTTCGCCAAATATGACAATGCCCCAGAATACGCCGGAAAATGTCACCACATATGCGGTCTGGCTGGCAAAAACCGGCCCGGCATGGATGATCAGATAGATAAATATGCCGTAGGCGACAACGCTGATTGTTGCCATGCTGATCATTGCCGCTTCGACTTTGCCCAATGGCCAGGCAAGCGGTACAAACACGTCCATCGCAATCACCAGCACCGTCATGATGGTGGCAGCGGCGATGAACAATCCGGTAATTGCAGCAAGTGTCGGCATGCCTTTTGGCAATTTTATCGCAACAAATATGTTTTCAGCCGAATAACAGCCAGCTGAAAAAAGTGCTGCAAAAATCCAGGGAACAGCGGAAGGGTCGGGCAGACTTTCCTTTGGAGCCACCAGCATAACGATTGAAATAATGCCAAAAATCACGCCGGTAATTCGCAGAATTCTGGCTTTTTCAATGCCGATGATTGCCGCCGTGACAAAGGTGATCAACGGAACAGTTGCAATGGTTATCGATAAAATGCCGGGGGAAACCTTTGATGCCGCATAGAAAAATATGACGCCGGGAATTACCGACCCGAGAATGCCGCAAATGACATAGAAACGAATGCATTCCATGTTGAACGGAATTCTTGTGCGGGTGATCAAACACGCCAGCAGCAGCAAAAATGCACCAATCAACGATTGCCAATAATTAATGCCCAAAGGGTGGCCGCCACCCTCGGCGGCAATTTTGGCAAGCGAAAAGGTAGTACCCCAGATAATGCCGATGAACGTCAATAAGGCCCAGGCTTTCGCCCGGCCGAGGGAGTTTTCAACGGGTGGCGCGTTAACAATCACCGGCAATGGTTGTATTGCGGCCACCTTTGGCGGATTGTTTTCTGACGGGGCATCATTGGTAAATTTATCCAAGCAATTGCTCCGGCAATTATAGGGTTGCAAACAAAACAACACTTCTACCGGATTTGCTCGAAGTCAATCGAATTCGGCGAAAGCTGCATGTACCTGCCAGCCAATATTTCAGGCTTTGTTAAGTCGAAAATGCCATAACTATGCCGGGATTTATGTTGACGGGACTGTCCAGTTATGAGTTTGAGTGAGTATTTGCGTAATCCGCAGCTGATGCCTGCGGAAAAATCCATGTTGTTAATATCGATGGTTGCCGGGCCTATTGCGGTCTCCAGCTTTCTGATACGTGGCCTGAATGTCGACTGGGCAAGTTACGGCGCTTCCATGCTGGTCGTGCTCGGATTGATGGTGATCGGGTATTTTTACCGGAAAACCGGCAGAAGCGAACGTATTGGCGCGGCCACAACCTGCGCCGGTTTGTTCATCTTTTTCACGATTTGTCTTTCGATGTACAATTATATGCTGCTGCCCCTGTGGCGGGAGCCGATCGATCTGCAATTAAACGAGATAGACCAGTGGTTTGGTTACAGCTGGCCAGCGGTTATCGAATGGGCGGGGCAAAATCCGGTTTTTAACGAAATTGTCCGCTTTGCTTATCTTTCAACCCTGCCGCAATTTGCGGCTCTGGTGGTGATTTTGGGACTTTCCGGCCGCATCAAGGAACTGCACGTCCTGATCGCCTCGGTTACCATTACCGCGACCTTTGCCATTACATTCTGGGGCTTGTTTCCATCGCTTGGGGCGAAGTCACTTTATGATCTGCCGCAGGCCATGGAAATGCTGGCGTCACCGATTATCGATACCACCTATGGCGATGAAATGTTGCGCATGGCGGTGGAAGGGCCGGGATATATAACGCCCAAAGACATCAAGGGGCTGATTGCATTTCCATCTTACCACATCGTTTTGGCGGTTACCGCAATTTACGCCTCGCGAACGGTCAAATGGGCCTTCCCGATTTATCTGGTACTGAACGTTTTGATCATGCCGGGCATTTATATGCACGGTGGCCATCATCTGGTCGATCTGCCAGCCGGTCTGGTGGTCGCGGCAGCAGGGCTCTATCTGGCGCGCCGGATGGTTTACAAGCAATATGAAAAATTCAACTTTCCGGCTCAGGTGGCGCAGTAGTTTTTTGAACCTGACTGTTTCACGTTTATACGGAAACAGTCAGGCCGCAAGTGCGGCCCGGCGCTTGTGCGCCGCCCCCGCGGAGGCCGTGCGCAGCACGAATGGCCGTGAGCGAATTAATCCGCGAGTGATCCCATCAAATGATGAAGTACTCTAACTGCGCACCAGATCGAGAAACCGGTTGAACAGATAGTGGGAATCCTGTGGCCCGGGAGAGGCTTCAGGGTGATGCTGAACCGAAAAAACCGGGCGGTCTTTTACCTGCAATCCGCAATTGCTGCCGTCAAACAGTGACAGGTGGGTTTCTTCCACATTGTCCGGCAGGCTTTCAGAATCCACCGCAAAACCATGATTCATCGAAACAATTTCGACCTTGCCGGTGGTGTGGTCCTTAACCGGGTGATTGGCCCCGTGGTGGCCCTGGTGCATTTTGGTGGTTTTACCACCAAGTGCCAGCGCCAGCATTTGGTGGCCGAGACAAATACCAAACACAGGCACATCGGTTTCCAGCAGTTTCTGGATCATCGGCACGGAATATTCTCCGGTGGCAGCGGGGTCTCCCGGGCCGTTGGAAAGAAATATTCCATCGGGTGAAAGCGCCAGAATTTCCTCGGCAGTAGCCGTTGCAGGTACCACCGTAACCTTGCAATCACGTGACGCAAACAGGCGCAGAATATTGCGCTTGATGCCAAAATCCACCGCCACAATATGCGGGGCGTTCTTGTCTGCAGAACCAAAGCCTTCGCCCCATTGCCAGGCGGTTTCCTGCCAGTCGGAGTTTTCCCTGGATGTGACGTCAATTGCCAGATCGGCGTTTTCCAGACCGGACCATTCTTTGGCCCGGGTTTTCAGGGCCTCGAGGTCAAAATTGCCATCCGGGTCATGGGCAATGACAGCATTGGCCAAACCCTTTTCACGAATCAGGCTGGTCAATGCTCTGGTATCAACTCCGCTCATGGCGATGATGTTGCGGGCAATCAGCCAGTCGTTGAAATGAGATGTGGAACGGTAGTTTGACGGTTCGGTGATTGCGGCCTTGAATATGGCGCCTACAACGCCGTTTCGTGCCGCCTCGTCCAGCGTTTCCAGGTCTTCATCATTGGCGCCGATATTGCCGATATGCGGGAAGGTAAAGGTGACAATTTGACCGGCATAGGACGGGTCGGTCAAAATCTCCTGATAACCGGTCATCGCGGTGTTGAAACAAACTTCTGCCCGGGCAATGCCGGTCGCTCCGGCGCCGGAGCCTTCAACCACAGTGCCATCGGCCAGAACCAGAACGGCAGTGATCTTTTTTTTGCCCCAGGCGAGGGGTTCGGCGACTTCGGATTGTGGATCAGACATGGCAGTTCCTGCA
>JALTNS010000253.1 GCA_027000565.1 Rhizobiaceae bacterium
CCGCTACTGGCTGATCCGCGTCAACTGTCTTGGTTTCGGCAGGAGTTGCAGCTTCAACTGCAGGTTCTTCATCAACGGGCTGCTCTTCGGGTTTCGGTTTTGAAACCACCGCACCTTCTGTTTCAGCAATAACATTACCATCTTGCCCAACGTCTTTTACAGCAGCAGGTTCTTCAACCTTGGCAACCGGCTTTTCAACACCCTTTTCATCAGGTTGGTCAATTACAACGGTTCTCTCACTGGCCACTTTGCCATCGGAATTTTGTTCCCTCGACGCCTCATCAGCAGACGCCTTTGGTTTGGCCTCTGTTTCAGCTAATTCCTTATCTACTTCCGGTTCAACCGCTTCTGATTTCGTCTCCACCGGCGTCGCAACCGCAGGTGCTGTTTCCGGGGGATCAATGGCCACTTCAGGCTCATCAGGTTTCTTGGCAAACCGCGCCAGCAATGGCCCGGTCATTTCCTTGATCGCCAACCAGATGAAATATGGCAGCGCCCGAAGCGCATAAAACGCCATGACTATCATGCCCCAGATGCCGGCAAACCGTTCGCCCCAGGTCGGTTTGTCGTCGTCTTCATCGGCAGAACCTGCCGCTGCCGTTGCAACCGCAGGTGAAGCGATTGGCGGCATAGCCTCACCGGAAACCCGGTAAGCACTCGGCGCACGATAACAGGCAAGTGGAATAACAATCAGGGTCAGCGCGGTTGCAACAATTGCCCCGAACAACAATGATATTGCCATGCCCTGGAAAATCGGGTCGGCAATAATCGCAATTGAGCCTGCAATCATCGTCAATTGGGTGATCAAAATCGGCCGGGTTCTTGTCCGCACAGCCAAAATAACCGCTTCCCGATGATCCATACCGGAAAGCACAGCCTGACGGGAGAAATCCACCAGCAATATCGAATTTCGTACAATAATACCGGCAAGCGCGATCCAGCCAATCATCGAAGTTGCGGTAAATTCAGCACCGAGCAACCAGTGACCGGGAATAATGCCTATTAATGTCAACGGGATCGGCGCCATGATAATGCCCGGCATACGGAAATTACCGAACTCAAGCACGATCAGCATATAGATCAGCACCAGCGCGCCCATGAAAGCAAGGCCCATATCGCGGAATGTTTCGTAAGTAACGGTCCATTCGCCGGTCCATTCGAAGCCGGACTGGAAGCCGTCTACCGGTGGTCCCATCAACTCGCCGGAAAGCGAAACACCATCCGGTGTTTTGTAATCTTCAAGCAATTTGCTGACATCAATCATGCCATAGACCGGAGCGGCCAATCGACCGTCAACCTCAGCAGTAACATATTCAACCGAGCGCAAATCCTTGTGATAAATCACCGGGTCGGCTGGTGTGCGCACAAATTTGCCCAATTCGGCCAAAGGTACAGTTTTGCCATCACGGGTTTTTATCGGCACTTCACCGAGCTGCGAAATCTGGCCACGCACATGCAACGGTGCCTGAATAATAATGTTACGTGGTTCCAGCTCACGGCCAATTTTCACATTGCCGAGTTTAAATCCACCCATAATCATTGAAAGCTGACGGTTCAGGTCTGCAGTTGACACATTGCGGAATTCGGCCTTGTCCTGATCGACCTCAAAGGTCCAGTTGTCGTGCGGCGCCTGAATGTAGTTTCCAACATCGGTCAGTTTGTCACTTTTCTTGAATATGTCGGTCATATCCTGTGCCACCTGACGGCGGATATCAGCGGTCGGGCCATAGATTTCGGCAACAACCGTTTGCAGAACCGGCGGCCCTGGCGGCATTTCCACAACTTCAATGCGCCCGCCAAGCTCCTTGATCAGCGGTGTCAAAAGCTTGCGGGCTTCAACTGCAATTTCATGGCTGGAGCGTTCGCGATCACCTTTTTCAAGCAATTGAACCTGCAAGTCGCCCTGCCAGGGTGAACGGCGCAAATAGTAGTGGCGCACAAGACCGTTAAAATTAAACGGTGAAGACGTTCCAACATAACTCTGAATAGCGGTTACTTCCGGCAAGGTCAGCAATTTCTGGCCCAAGATCTGGGCCGCATTTGCTGTTGTCGGCAGGGCTGTGCCTTCAGGCATGTTGATTACAATATTAAATTCCGGCTTGTTGTCGAGCGGCAACATCTTCACCGCAACAGAGGTGAAATAGAACATTGAAACAGCCAGCCCCAAGGTGCTCCACATCACCAGTTTGAACAAAAAGGCTTTCTTTTTGCTATCGAGCAGCGGGCCAAGCAATCCACGGAAGAATCCGTCCATCCGCAAAGAGGAGCGATGCTCTGCCTCCTGCATCGAGCGTAGTTTTGTCAGACTCGGGCGAACCCGGATAACCAGCCACGGGGTAAAGATGAAAGCTGCAAACAGCGAGAATATCATTGCAACGGAACCAAGTACCGGAATTGGCCGCATATATGGTCCCATCATTCCGGAAACAAATCCCATTGGCAGCAATGCCGCAATGATCGCCAGTGTTGCAAGAATGGTTGGATTACCCACTTCGCGCACCGCATCAATTGTGGTTGGCGTATCAACCCGGCCTTTTTCCAGCCAGCGGCGATAAACGTTTTCAACAACCACAGTGGCATCATCAACCAGAATGCCGATTGAAAAAATCAACGCAAACAACGAAACCCGGTCGATGGTATAATCGAGGGCCCAGGCGGAAAATATTGTGATCAATATGATCACTGGAATGACAACGACAACAACAATTGTCGGTCGCAATCCAAGAAACAGAAAAATCAGCACGGTCACTGCCAAAGTCGCCCCGAGCATTTCAGAGATCAATTCATTGACCTTGTCATTGGCGGTCTTGCCGTAGTTCCGGGTAACCGAAACATTGACATTATCGGGAATGACCCGACCTTTGAGAGAGTCGACCTTGGCCAGAATATCATTGGCAACCGCTACCCCGTTGGTACCGGTCTTTTTTGCAAGCGCAATCGTTACCGCAGCTGCACCTTGGGTTTTTGGCATGCTGTCATCAGCAGCAGGCCCGGTGAAATATTGCACCACACTGGTTGCCTCACCGGGACCGGCAATAACCTTGGCCACATCCCGCACGTAAATCGGGCTGCCCTGACGTACACCAACGATCAGCCGTTCCAGATCGCCCGCATCCCGCAGAAAGCGACCGGAATAGACTGTGAAAAAACTGTTGCCCGCTTCGGTTCCGCCAACCTTGCGTTTCTCATTGGCTGAACGAATTGTGTCGGCCAGCTGATCAATACTGACACCAAAACTGCGCATGCGTTCCGGCTGAACCTCAACCCGCATTTGCTCCGGGCGTCCACCGGTTATAAAACTCTGGGAGGTGTTTTTAACCTCTTTCAGACGCTGCATCACTTCCAGCGCAATCAGCCGCAGGCCGGAATCATCCACCTGCTCAGACCATAAAGTCAACGTTACCGCCGGCACATCATCAGCCCCCCGGGGCTTGACCAGCGGTTGAGATACTCCGGGCGGAATTTTGTCCAGATTGGACATTAATTTGTCGTAGAGTTTAACCAGCGAATTTTCTGTCTCTTCGCCAACCTTAAACTGCACTGTAACCATGCCCCTGCCCCGTTCTGAGGCTGAATAGACATGTTTGACACCTGGAATTTCACTCATCATCCGTTCAAGCGGATCGGTTGCCAGGCTTGCAACCTGACGCGAGGATGCCCCGGGAAACTCAAAGAAAATATCAGCGACAGGCACAAGTATTTGTGGATCTTCCTGCCGTGGCGTGATCAACAAACCGAGCAGTCCCAAAGCCATACAGGCAATCAGCAACAAAGGCGCCAATGGCGAATGGATAAATGTCTTGGCAAGCCCCCCGGCCAGTCCGAGCGGTTTTTGATCACCCTGTACCAGACTATCTAAATCTTGATCTGCCATTACTCAAACACTCAACTTTTACAAATACGGCTATAAAACGGTTGTCACGAAAATCGCCCGTCCACCCGCGACGGTCTACTCAGTTCAAAGTCGACGATCCGTCAGATTTTGCATCAGCGCTGCGCATGCTTGATGCACCGCCCGGATTAACAATAACCTGCTCACCTTCGCCAATGCCTGAAATAATGCTCACCCGGTCGCCCGATTTTTCAACCCCCAACCGAACCATGCGTAAGGATGGGGATCCATTCTTAAGGACATAGACACCCGGCAAACTGCCACGCATCACCACTGCGGAACTTGGAATAACCACAACCTGTTCGCCGGTGGCATCGGGATCGGGAATATCGACTTCCGCATACATGCCAGGCCCACCGGGCACACCTCTAGGCAGATCGAACTTTACAGTTACCGTATGGCGCGCCTGATCGGCGACCGGAAAAATTTGCGCAACCCGTACTTCAATATCAACACCGCCAGCAGCATCTATGCGGGCAGAAAGAAACGAGCCGGTTTTTAATGACGATACCAGTCGCACCGGAACTTCTGCCTGTATCCGCAGATAATCAACAAAAGCAAATTTCAACAGCGGCGTGCCGGGTTGAACCGTGGTGCCGGTCTCGACCAGTTTTTGCACAATAATGCCGTCAAATGGTGCAAGCTGGCGTGTATCACGCAGATTGGCATCCAGCTCTTCCATCCGCGCCTGGGCTGCAAGTATCCGGCTTTGCGCCTGATTGATACCATTATACTGGCCCTGGAGATCGGAAT
>JALTNS010000254.1 GCA_027000565.1 Rhizobiaceae bacterium
GCCCCGTTTGCCGCTTTTTACCAGCCCGAGCGAGATCAGCTTTTTCACCGAATAGGTGACCACGTGGGTGTCCTCAATATTGAGCACCAGACAAATATCGGCCAGGGTTTTTTCACGCTCGCGGTGGTTGACCGAGTGCAAAATGAGAATATCCACCGGCGCCAGCCCCGGAATACCAATCGCCGTTGTGCAACGTACCATCCAGCGCGAAAAAGCATTGTTTACGACAGTCAGCGCAAATTCCATTTCCGACATCGCAGGCATCGCGCCGGATGCCAGATGGGACGCTGAAACTACCGGCCCGATATCAATTTTGCCGGTCTGTGTTTCGTCGTTATTTTTGCTCATCAGATTTATCCGGTCGTTTTTTACAAATTTTCATTGACAATTTATCGATAAATTGTTGATGTTTGTCAAATGAAATTGCAGCTCCTCTTTTATATCTTGTTGTGGTGAAGTTGATGTGAGAGCGAGCGAAGAGCGAGCCGCCAGCAATCTGGCGCGCTTCGCAGGCCCAATGATTGTAAATCATTGGAATAGCCGTGAGAACAATCGAAGGACCAACACAATGAACATCAAATGGGATTTCTGGATCGACCGCGGTGGCACATTTACCGATATTGTAGGCAAGGCACCAGACGGTTCGCTGCACCCGCATAAATTGTTGTCGGAGAATCCCGAAGCCTATCCGGATGCGGCTATTCAGGGCATCCGTGATCTGCTGGGCGTCGAAAAGGGTGCAAAACTGCCGTCAGAAAAAATTGGCGCGGTCAAAATGGGCACCACAGTTGCCACCAACGCACTGCTGGAGCGCAAGGGTGACCGGACCGCACTGCTGATCACCAAAGGTTTTCGCGACGGCTTGCGCATTGGTTATCAGGCAAGGCCCGATATTTTTGCCAAGGAAATCATTTTGCCCGAGCAACTGAATTCTCGGGTTGTTGAGGTCAGCGAGCGTGTGCTGGCCGACGGCACGCTCGATACTTCGCTGGATATGGCAGGTGTTGAACAAAATCTTGAGGCGCTGAAAAAGGACGGTTTCAATTCAATCGCCATATGTTTGATGCATGCGTGGAAATATCCCGCACACGAGCAAAAAATCGCTCACCTTGCCCGCGAAATGGGCTTTGCCCAGGTCTCTGTCAGCCATGAGGTCTCGCCGCTGGTCAAGTTGATCGGTCGCGGTGATACCACGGTGGTTGACGCTTATTTATCACCCATTTTGCGGCGTTATGTTGACCAGGTTGCGGAAGAACTGCGGGGTGGCGATTCCTACGGAGGCGCGCCCAAACTGATGTTCATGCAATCCTCTGGCGGTTTGACCTCGGCTGATCTGTTTCAGGGCAAGGACGCCATATTGTCCGGCCCGGCAGGCGGCGTTGTTGGTGCTGTGCAAACTTCCGCCATGGCCGGCCACGAAAAGGTCATCGGCTTTGATATGGGCGGCACATCAACCGATGTCTCCCACTATAACGGCACCTATGAGCGCGCCTTTGAAACAGAAGTTGCCGGCGTTCGCATGCGTGCGCCAATGATGCAAATCCACACGGTCGCTGCCGGTGGTGGCTCGATCCTGCACTATGAAGCGGGGCGCTTTCAGGTCGGGCCGGACAGTGCCGGTGCCAATCCGGGGCCGGCGTGCTATCGCCGCGGCGGACCGCTGACCGTCACCGATGCCAATGTCATGGTTGGCAAATTGCGCCCGGAATTTTTCCCATCGATCTTTGGTCCCGGTCAGGATCAACCGCTGGACACAGACATCGTAAGCGACAAATTCGCCTCCCTCGCCAGTGAGGTTGCAACCGGCCAGTCGAGCGAGGAAATCGCCGATGGCTTCCTAAAAATCGCCGTCGAAAACATGGCCAACGCGATCAAGAAAATCTCGGTGCAACGCGGGTATGATGTCACCGAATATGCACTCACCTGTTTTGGTGGGGCTGGTGGTCAACACGCCTGCGCTGTTGCCGATACGCTTGGCATGGAAACCGTGCTGGTGCACCCGTTTTCCGGCATTCTTTCGGCCTACGGCATGGGGCTGGCCAGGCTTTCAGCCAACCGCTCGAAGGCCATGGTAATCCCGTTTGCTGATACCAGTCTTGCGGCAATAAAAGCGCTTGAGGGCGAGCTTGAAAAAGGCGTGGTGGACGAGTTGCTGGCCCAGGGCTGCCAACACGATGATATTGCCACCCGTACGGTTGCGCATCTGCGTTATGACGGCACCGATACAAGCCTGCATATCGATTTTTCCGATGGCTCGATAAAAGACGCGATTGCCACCTTTGAACATCAGCACCGCACCCAGTTTGGCTTTTTGTTCGAGGACAAGCCGATTGTCATCGAAGCGCTGGAAGTTCAGGGCGATGAGGGTGACAGCGGCGCGCTGAACGAACCTGAACAGCCATTACACGCCGCGCCCGCCCTGCCCTCAAGCATTGCCAAATTCCATTCCGGCGGCAAAATGCAGGATGCGGGCATCTATCTGCGCAAAAGCCTCCAATGCGGCGAGACCATTTCCGGTCCGGCGCTGATCATCGAAGATCACCAGACCATCGTGGTCGAGCAAGGCTGGCAGGGCAAAATCAATTCGCGTAATCACATTGTACTGACCCGCGTTGAAAAGCTCGAGCGCGCGCTGGCTATCGGCACCAGTGCCGATCCGGTGATGCTGGAGGTGTTCAACAACCTGTTCATGTCGATTGCCGAACAGATGGGTGTTACCCTGCAAAACACCGCCTATTCGGTCAACATCAAGGAGCGGCTTGATTTTTCCTGCGCGGTTTTTGCCGCCGATGGCACGCTTGTGGCCAATGCGCCGCACATGCCGGTGCATCTGGGTTCCATGGACCGCTCGGTCGAAACCATCATCAAACTGAACGACGGCAACATCAACCCGGGCGATGTGTTTGTCTTGAACGCGCCCTATAATGGCGGCACCCACCTGCCGGATATTACCATTGTCACGCCGGTATTTGATGAAGAAGAAAAAGCCATTCAGTTCTATGTGGCCTCGCGCGGCCACCATGCGGATATCGGTGGCATGGCGCCCGGTTCCGCCACCCCGCGCGCCACCCACGTGGATGAAGAAGGGGTATTGATCGACAATTTCAAGCTGGTTGATCGTGGCATTATCCGCGAAAATGAAATGATCGAGGTGCTGACAAACCACCCCTGGCCGGCCCGCAATCCGGCGCAAAACATGGCCGATATGCGCGCCCAAATCGCCGCCAATGAAAAAGGCGTGGTTGAATTACGCAAGATGGTCGCCCACTTTGGCGAGGATGTGGTCGAGGCCTATATGGGCCATGTGCAGGACAATGCGGAGGAATCGGTTCGCCGCGTCATCGATGCACTTTCCGATTGCGCCTATGATTACAGGACCGATTCCGGCCAGGTGATCAAATTGAAGATCACCGTCGACAAGCAAAACCGTCAGGCAACAGTCGATTTCACCGGCACGTCAGACGCATGGAAAAACAACTTCAACGCGCCAGAACCGGTCACCCGCGCCGCGGTGCTTTATGTTTTCCGCCTCATGGTCGAAAGCGATATCCCGATGAATGCCGGATGTCTCAAGCCAATCACCATCATCGTGCCGCAGGGTTCGATGTTGCGCCCGCAATATCCATCCGCCGTGGTCGCCGGCAATACCGAGACCAGCCAGCACGTCACCAATTGCCTGTTGATGGCGCTTGGCGCGATGGCGAACAGCCAGGGCACCATGAACAACCTCACCTATGGCAATGCGCGTTACCAGAACTATGAGACCATTTGCGCTGGCGCCCCGGCGGGTAAAATGAACTCCGGTCGCGGCTTCCGTGGCGCATCCGGCGTGCATGTGCACATGACCAATACCCGCATGACCGACCCGGAAATTCTTGAAATGCGCTTTCCAATCGTGGTCGAAGAATTTTCCATTCGCCAAGGCTCTGGCGGCAAGGGAAAATTCCCCGGCGGCGATGGCACCACAAGGGTATTGCGTTTTCTCGAAGATATGGAATGTGCGATACTTTCCAGCCACCGCAAACGCCCGCCTGCGGGCCTTGGCAAGGGCGGCGATGGCGCAGTCGGCAAAACCGAAATCAGACGCCTAAACGGAGAATTGGAAGAGCTGGAATATTGCGACCAGACCAGCGTGGCTGCAGGCGAAGCGGTGATTGTCACCACACCGAGTGGTGGGGGATATGAGTGAGGGATAGATGCAATTACCGGGAACAAAAGGTTATGCTGAAAATTCGGTTACAGTAACCGAAATTATTGCTTATATTACCCGTCCGCGCACCCATACATGCAAAACCAAATCGGCACCCGGAAGGCCGAATTGGCAGTTATTGATGCTCCCGGTGGCAACTGGTTATTTACCTCTCCCCTAGCAAGAGAAGGATACGAAGACCCGGAGAAGCAAAGCCGAGCCGTTGGTTGCAGTTGGGTGAAGGGTAGTTTTGCAAAAAACTTATCCCCGTCGATTTTCCCTCAGCTATACTTTTCCCATCACCGGTTTGTACAAACGGCGGATTGCTACCGACTATTCGTTGACCGGTGACAGCAGGGCGGTTCTGCTGCTTTACGGTAAAGCAACCAGATCCTTGAAGTCGCGTGGCCATTGCATGCTTTGGTGCACCTTCCCCAAATCCCGG
>JALTNS010000255.1 GCA_027000565.1 Rhizobiaceae bacterium
TCCCTCGATGTCCTGGCGGCCCGGGCATTCCTGAGAGTGAACGTGAAAAAGTACTTGCCCCGTTTTACCGATTGCCGGGCCGCCAGGACATCGAGGGATCTGGCCTTGGTCTGGCACTGGTGGCGCAAATTACCCGAAGCCATAAAGGAAATATCGAATTTTTTAACACGGTTGATAGCGCTCAGTTCGGTATCCGCATTTTGCTGCCCCTGAAAAGGGACGGTAATTTTGACCGAAAGGAACGAGATAGATAATTTACAATGCAAACAGACCAGCCGTTTGACTATTTTAATCAAAATCGCGCTGCTTCTTATGACCATCAAAGAGCGAAAATCGCATCACTGAAGGATGCATTGCACCTTTTTATTCGCATGGTCCTTTCTGAGCTTCCCAAGAATGCAAATATATTGTGTGTTGGCGCTGGCACCGGTGCTGAACTGTTGGATCTGGCTCAAGCCAATCAAAACTGGCGATTTACCTTGGTGGAACCAGCCAGTTCCATGCTTGATGTTTGCCGCCAAAGAGCCAGGGACGCCGGCATTGAGCAGCGTTGCACATTTCACCCGGACTATCTGGAAACACTGCCTCCTTCAAAGCCGTTTGATGCTGCCACCTGTTTGCTGGTCTCGCATTTTATAATGGAGCTGGAGCAGCGGCGCGAATTTTTCTCAGAAATATTCGCGCACCTTAAACCCGGAGGAATTCTGATAAATGCCGACCTGACGACATCCACAACAACAGATACTTTCGACAGTTTGCTCGAGGTCTGGTTCAGGATGCTGGAATATTCAGAGATGTCAAAGGATGATATTAATAAACAGCGCACATCATTTGGGGCACGGATTTCCGCTCTTAAAGCTCAAGACATGGAAAATCTGCTTGTATCAAGCGGGTTTGATATGCCGGTATTATTTTATCAGGCGTTGCTCATATCCGCCTGGTATTCAAAAAGGGCCGCGATGGTTTGATCCATCGCGGCCCAAAAATTTGTCTTTAACCAAAACTGATGGTTTACATTTTCATGTCCATTGCCATGCCTTCAGTGGCCATCTGACCCATCATGCCCATCTGCATGTGGTATGGCAGCATGCACATGAACATCCACGCACCGGGCTGATTGACCTTGAGAACAAAGGTGAATTCGCCACCAGGCAATACCAGCGCTTTTTCATACAGGGCTCGGTGTTCAAGAAGGTTCCAGTCAGCTCGCGTTCCGCGATAATTAACAGCTGACATAAGAGGCATGTTCATAAACATAAACTCGTGGGGAATTTGGCCGGTATTTTTGACCGTAAACTTGATGGTTTCACCCATTTTGGCATCAATCTGCATGTCGGAAAACTTCCATTCCGCCATATCGAGTTTTATTTCCCGGTCAAAATTGCCGTCTTCATAGAAAATTAATCCGCCTTCACCAAGTTTCATTTCATCAGGAATGATTGCCTCATTGCCGTTATTTGTTGACGGATCATTGCCGGCCATATTCATCGCCATTTTTGATTCGTCGCCAGCGGGGACCATGATCATTTTACCGTCTGGGTCCAGGGCCATTGAACCATCTGGATTGAGCTTCATTTTCATGGCCGGCTTTTCGGCCGGTTCCATGATCATGTTACCATCAGCATCCACGGCCATTGTACCATCTGGATTAAGTTTCATTTTCATGGCGGGTTTTTCAGCACCATCCATTTTCATGGCTGTTTTGGGTTCTTCACCCTCCATAACCATGGAACCATCCGGATTGGTCTTCATGGTGCCGTCCGGATTGAGCGCCATCTTCGGAGCACCGTCGCCACCGTCCATCTTCATGCCCGGCATATTCATTCCGGCCATGGCACCACCACCATCGTTGATTTTCTTCAGTTCCACAGCATCCCGCTCCGGCACTTCAAAAACATGGGCCTCTTCCGCTCTTTCATCTTCTTCAAGATTAACAGATGTCGGCACAAAGCCTTTTGCTCTGAAATTAGTCAACAGGCTTTCCGGCGGTGGCATTTGAGTGATCGGTCCGACCGCGAAGGTTGTGAGATAAGCGATGACCAGGAGCCCAACACTACCAACTATAACAAATATTCTAATCATTTTGTGCCCCTTTATTCAGCTGGTGCTGCTGCGGCTTCTGCCGCTTCATTATCATTCATTACAATCGGCCATGGATCATCATCCACGGTTTTGCCGTATTTGGAACTCCAGACAATGTTCACAACAAAGAAGATGAAGCCTAACCCAACCATAAATCCACCAATGGTTATGAACAATTGAGCTTCTGCCCAACCTGGCATATCGGGGAGGTAATCGTAAACCCAGCGTGGGAAATACAGATAACCCGCAACACCCATTCCGGTAATCTTGATAAACAAACCAACCTGCCACAACCAGAAATGCCAGTTAGCCATCGCCTGATTATACATTCGCCCGGTGAAATACGGATAAAGGAAGTAGAACCCGGCAAACGCCATCTGACCTGAGAACCCAAAGAACATGGCGTGGAAGTGAGCCGGTATCCAATAGGTATTGTGGATAAAGTCACTGTCCGGTGCAATTTGCGCATTCAGGAACGCGGTTGCACCACCATAAACAATGAATGCAATCGACATCACCATAAATTTGAACGGTATTGCGCGCCGGGCCGAATCCGGTATCGGCGCCATAAACAGTGATGATATCCAGTTAAACACATGCAGCACACTTGGAATGAATACCAGCATGGTCAAAATTTGCACAAACCGCTCATAGTCACCGGAGATTGTGTAAACCGGCTGGAAGTGATGCGGTCCAATTGGCATTGCGCCAATTGACAACAGGATAAATGCAATAACGCCTGACCAGTAACTCCACATTGGATGGCCAAGAAAACGCGGCATAATCGTATAGATTATCGCAATTGCCGGCACAAATGGCAGATACACAGCCGGATGGCCATAGGTCCAGAAGGTATAGAGGAAGAAGCGAATGCTGCCACCTCTGGACGGATCAAAATAAGCTGTCGGGTTCCACTGAGCCCAGTCAGACAACAATCCGTAACCAATAAAACCAAGCGGCAGGGTAGATACCATAAACAGCAAACCAATGGTGCCTGCAGCCCATGCCATCAATGGAGTTTTGGACCAGCCGCCCTTGCCCGAAATTGCGTTACGGAACAACACCGCTCCGGCAAGAAACTCCGAAATGGCTACCAGAAGAATAGCCACATGGCCCATCCAGAGATAAGGATTGCCGGTTCTAAACGACATCGGCGCATAAGCAGTCCAGGTGAAATCGGGACGCCCGATTACCAGCAGCACCGCTGCAAGAATCAGGATCCAGTAACTCCACTGTGCCGCCCCGGCCCAAATCAGTTTTTCTGTTCCAAGTATTTTTGGCAGAATATAATAATTGATCGAAACGGTGAGAGGAATAAGAAACCCGAACACCATGACCATGCCGTGCAGGGTCATCAATGTCATATAGACCTTCGCCCCAAGGAAATCGACGCCTGGAAGCGCCAGTTCCGAACGGAACACAAGGGCAAAAAATCCGCCAGCCGCAAGCATTATGAATGAGGTAAAAATACCTTTCAGCGCGATGTGCCGATAATCATTGGAGAACATCAGCGTTTTAAGCGTCATTTCGCCTAAAATGTCTTTCGGTGTCCAGTGGGCGTCAAAGCCCCGAACAGTTGTATCATGCCCCGCCATTGGTATTCTCCCCATTAGTTTTAAGGCTGGCTGTTGGTTCTTCGCCTTGAACGACGAGCCATGCTTTCATTTGAGCATGTCCAACACCACAATAATTTACACACTGAATCAAATATTTCCCGGGGGTGTCGGGGGCTTTGATCCACAATTCACGTTTGTCATCAGGGTCAATTTCTGCGGTAATTTGAGCCACCGGAATATTGAAACCATGGATAACGTCGTTACTTACAATTTTAAACAGGACCTTTTCACCGGGCTTAACGATAACCGCATTGCGGCTGAGTTCGTTTTCTTCATTGATGAAACCGAATCCCCACTGAAAGGCAATGACTGTAACCACCTGATCAAATGCCGCCTCGCCCTGACCGGTATAGTTCCCCGAAACCTTCTTTTCCTCGGAGTTCATATTTTCCTGATAGGCGGCGTAGGTCTTGACGCTAAGAAAATCCGCATAATAAGCCAGACCCAGCATCAAAGCGACAAATGCCACCTCAACCGAATAGCCGGGATTCCAGCGGCGCCCCATAAATACTGCAGCCAGCAGCATGATCATTCCAAATATCGTAAAGGACGCTGTAACGGCCATCATAATGGCCTGCGGTCCCCATATCCCCAGTGCATTTTCCACGTGCAATCTCCTCCCCAAAACCCCGGCACGAAGCCCAGGTTGGTAAATAAAGTCAATTCAACCGCATTCTGTTTAGCAAAGCTTTCCGCGCTCAATTATTAAAATTTGTTAATGTGGCAATAATTCTGCATTTTCTTCTGTGTGTTGCAGGTGAATTGAACAGATAATCGCGCCCGGGAGACTGTGGTTTCCGGCGATTTTAATGATTAGTCAAAGCTGTCAGCTACGTGACCTTTTGTCGTCAGCTTTTAAGTCCCTGTAACGGGTCGTCAATTCCAATGGCACATCATTTTCATCATAAACACCGATAATAACACCGCGCCCGCGCGATTTTGTTCGCATTTCAACAAGTTGCTCATGGGACCGTGTTGTGCGCTGGGAGTTGCGTCTGGACCACTTAAACAACTTGTCATACATCTGCACAATTACCTGCTGATGTTCTTCGCTTTCGCCAAGGTCAACCAATTCATCCGGATCATTTTTGAGGTCAAACAGAATTGGACGTTCACCACCCTCAAAGTGAATAAGTTTCCAGTCATCATCAGCAACCATGAACATTACGGCTTCGCGAACGCCCTTGCCAAGTTTGTCAGCCATTGGTGAAGCAGAATAGTCATATTCACAAATGACAAAATCGCGTGGTGTTTTTTCAGCTTTACCGTGCAGGATCGGCAACAGGGAATGACCCTCGAGAATATGATCCGGCACTTCACCCCCGGCTGTCTCGACAAAAGTTGGTGCCAGATCAATGCATTCCACCAATGCATCGCATACAAGCCCCCTTGTCGCATCGGCCTGTCGTGACGGGTCATAAATAATCAATGGCACTTTAACCGATGCATCATGAAAAAACATTTTTTCGCCCATCCAGTGATCACCTAGAAAATCGCCGTGATCAGACGTGATTACAATCATGGTGTCGTCCAGGCGCCCGTTTTCCTCCAGCCAGTTGAACAAAACCCCCATTTGATCATCACATTGTTTAATCAACCCCATATAGGCCGGAATGACCGCATTACGCACCTCATCCTGACTGAATGATTTTCCAACCGGCCCATCCATAAAGGCACGTAACACCGGATGGGCACTATCATATTCACGTTGGCTGCGAACCGGTGGCTGAATCTGATTTGGCCCAAACATATTGTGATAGGGCGCCGGAACAACATAAGGCCAGTGCGGTTTGATATAGGAGAGGTGACAACACCACGGCTCCTTTGCCTGGGCGATAAACTCCATACCGCGGCGGGTCATATAGGGGGTTTCGCTGTCTTCTTCAGCGATATTTGCCGGTTCTGACGAATTTTTCAAAAACCAGCCGGATAATACATTTCCTTCATCATCAATACCGGAATTGGCATAATCGTGCCACGGATTGTCGCCGCCATAACCCTTGCTCGCTAACCAGGCATTATAGGCCCTTGCGCCATTTTCATCATAAGGGCCATCATAACCGACCGGGTTCATGCCATCGTCACGTTCAAACACGTCAAATCCGCATTCAGCAATGCGCGCACCGATCAGGCTGTCGGGTTCCAACCCCAATCGGGCCATACCTTCGGCATCTGCTTTCATATGAGTTTTACCGACCAGCCAGCAATCCATTCCGGCCTTGCGCAAATGATCACCCATCGTTTGCTCACCAACCTTCAGCGGAATGTTGTTCCATGAAGCGCCGTGCGAGTGCACATAACGTCCAGTATAGGTCGACATCCGTGACGAACCGCAAATAGGCGACTGGATATAGGCCCGCGTGAAGCGAACGCCCTTTTGCGCCAATCGGTCGATATTGGGTGTGTGCAGGTGTGGATGGCCATAACAGCTGAGATAGTCCCAACGCAGCTGGTCAAACATAATGAAAAGAATGTTTTTTGCTTTCGCCAATTTATGTCCTTTTGGCCGTGATCGCCAGGTGTCTATGCCGTGACTATGTCAAGCCATCCAGATCGCTGCAACCAGAAAACATACTGCCGCAATTGTCGAAGAAACGGCTCGAACATAATTCCAGAATGTCCAGCGTGGATAATAGATTTTCTGCCAGTACTGCGCTGCTTCCTCGCTGGAATAATCCATCTTGTCGAGCCGATTGTTCATTGGCACGTTAAACGCCATTGAAACCACAAACACTCCGAAAAAATAGGTACTCCCACCCAGGATAATCCACAGTTGTGATGCATCTGTAATTTGCATTGACGCATAGGTTGCAAGAATTATTGATCCGGCAGACATGCCCAGCAGCAAAACCATAAAGACGGTTTTAAACACCTCGCGGTTGATGATCTGCATGATTTGAATACCTGCAGCGGCTTTGGCACCATTCAGCGACCGCATGACAAAGTCCGAAAAAGTTAAAAACACCCCTCCCACAATTGCGCTGGCAATAGTGGCAATTTCGATAGTTGGTAATATCCAGTTGATAATCATTGTTCGTTCCAATCGGTTTGGTCGCTCCGTTAATATGAAATACAAGGTGACTGGCGCAGATAAGTGTTGTCTTTCAATTGCTTCAGCATGAAATCGGCAACATCCGCCTGGGATATTTTCAACGTTAATGACCTGCCTGCAGAAACCAGGCCATGCCAGTAAGAACCGGTGCGCTTGCCATCGGTAAAATTGCCCGGACGAATGGCTACCCAGTCGAGCTTGCTAGCGTTCAGATGGTTTTCCTGGTTTTGATGGTCCACAAGCGCGCGGCGCAATACGGTCGGCATGATCAGTTTTCTATAATGCCATGGCAACATGTTCCAGCTGCTGCCTGCACCAAATATTGAAAGACACACAAGCCGCTCCACACCCAGTTCCTGCATCGCATCAACAATATTTCCGGTACCCCTTGCCCGCAGACCATCCTTGTTCATCAACGGCATGCCAAGCGCACAGATTACAGCATCCTGCCCGATAACGGCATTTTTCACCGCCTGTTTATCCAGCACATCGCCTTTAATTAAAGTCAGATTTTGCATCGAGCCGTCGAATTGATTCGGGCTGCGAGAGAACGCGGATACTTCATGGCCCTGTTCAATGGCTTGCGAGACGAGGTGGCGTCCGACTTTTCCGGTCGCACCAAAAATTGTGAGTTTCATAGGTTTTCTCCAATAACTTGACACTGTGTCAATTGACAAAAAGGCAAATAGGAACTACTTGACACTATGTCAAGCGATAAACTTCCCACCCGGGACAAAATTCTCAAAGCGTCGTTATATTTGCTGGAGACCGGCAACGGCGATGGCGTACGCATGGGTGATATTGCAAAGCGGGCGGGAATATCTCGTCAGGCGTTGTATCTGCATTTCGCCACCAGAGCAGAACTGCTGGTTGCGGTCACCCATTATCTCGACAAGTTACACGGAACTGACCAGCGTCTGGCTGCAAGCCGAGCCGCCAAATCCGGCGTCGAGAGGCTTGATGCCTATATCGATGCATGGGGAAACTTTATTCCCGAAATCTATGGAGTGGCGAAGGCTTTATTGGCCATGCGGGATCGTGATGAAGCCGCGGCCGAAGCATGGGACGCCCGCATGCAGGACGTGCGCCATGGCTGTGCCGCAGCCATTACCGCGCTGAGAGACGACGGCATGTTAAGCGAGGATTATTCGCAAACCCGGGCGATCGACATCTTGTGGACGATGCTATCGGTGCGAAACTGGCAGCAATTGACCATCCAGTGCGGCTGGTCACAGAAAGAATATATCACCCACATGAAGTCCCTCGCCAGAAAGGTTTTTGTAAAGGCATAAAACTTGATTAGGGTGTTAACTGGCATTGGCATATTCGGCATACTCAAACGCTGCCCTATCCTCATGACAGACATAATTTGAAGCGTATTTTTCAGATTGCCGCGCCAGCATATCCACACTTTCAATGATGTGGTCCGCGGTCTCATTGTCCATCAAATAGTTGAAATTCAACCGTACCCAGCCGGGTTTTTCCACCTCTTGACCTTCAAGCACCGCCTGCCTGATTTTTTCTGACTGTGGCCGCGCGACATTGAGCAGCCGGTGGCCATAGGGGCCGGCGCACACACAGCCGCCGCGCACCTGAATACCCGAAACATCGCTCAAAATCCGGGTAAACAACTGATGGTGAATATGGTTACCTGCATCATCGTGAACGATGAACGAAAAAATCGGCAGCCGGTTTGATTTTTCTATACCAAGCACACGGATATTGGGGTTTTTGCTCCAGACCTTTTCTGCCCGCGCTGAAAGCTCCGCATCGCGGCTTAAAATTGTATCTGTGCCGACAACTTCCCTGATGATGAAAACGAGGGCTGCACGAATATCACCAATGACATTGGGCGTGCCCGCCTCTTCACGCTCAATCAGGCTGTCGAAATAATCATGCGCCCAGGGCGATACATAGGAGACCGAACCACCCCCCGGCCAGGTTGGTTTATTAGCCTTCACCACTGAATGACGTACAATCAACAGGCCGGAAGCTCCCGGCCCACCGGGAAATTTGTGAGGCGAGATATAAACCGCATCCTTTTCCAGCCCAGCTTCCGGGTTCATATCAATCGGTAGATAGGGGCCGCCACCGGCATAGTCCCAAAACGCCAGGGCACCATGTGTTTTCAACATCCAGGTGATGGCATCAACATCACTGACAATACCGGTGACATTGGAAGCAGCAGAAAATGCTCCGATTTTCATCGGCCTGTCAGCATAATTCTCCAGTTGTTTTCTGAGATCCTCAAGCGAAGGCCCACCTTCCACCGCCTCATCTATTTCAACAACCTCTGCACCACTTTCCCGCCAGGGCAGTATGTTTGAATGGTGCTCATAAGGCCCGACAAAAACTACTGGTAAATTTTCAGAATTGTTTCTCGCACATTCCGCAACACCGCAAAGCGCAACCAACCGGTTGATGGCCGATGTGGCGCCTGAACCCGAGAATATCACCGAGCAACGATCGCCTGCGTTGGTAATATCGCTAATCACCTTGCGCGCATCATTGCGAAGCCCGGTAATATATGCTCCGCAATAGGATGCTTCCGTGTGCGAATTGGCATAAAATGGCAGCACTTTTTCCGCAACAAAGTCTTCGACCTGCCGCAGCGCCCGTCCCGATGCGGTATAATCCGCATAGATCAAACGCCTGGTTCCATAGGGCGTTGGAAACTCAATGCCTTCACCGATCAAACCGGCGCGCAGATCGGCTACAATACTCTCAGAACTCAGGTTCTGGCGAAAATCCTCAAGAATCATAATGTGCCCCTATATTTCAGATGGTATTAAATTTAACTGGCGACTGCCGTGAGCAATCACCGGATAAAAATACCCCGTATAACTCAAAATATCGATCATTTTATTGGGTCATATTGGCAATTTTTTGGGACATTTTTTATAAAATATCAATATTATTCGATCAAATCACCTTTTCGACAATCTATCAAATATTATCCGACACCATAAAATTTCACAGCAAATGGAATAAATCCTGCGCCACGGTGTTTCTCTATTGCAGGCGTTAATCGCCAGCTCACTGAATTTTAATTTTATGGAGAGAATTCATGCGTATTTTTACCGGGCTAACTCTTGCTGCAGCGATTGCTGCCAGCGGACTGGCCATTTCAGCCAACTCATCTGACGCCGCAGGCGGCATGGCCCATGCCCATATGGGGCACGTTGCAAGCGGCTGGAGTGATACACCAGATGGCAAAGGGTTTTTACCCGTTGCCATTGCAGAGGCTGAAACCGCAATCAAACATGCCGGCCTTGCAATGAAAAAACCCGGCGACATCAAATGGATGAAGCTGCATGCCCGTCATGTGATCAACGCTGTTGACCCATCGAAGGAAGCCAAAGGTCCGGGCCTTGGATATGGTGTGTTGAAGGCATCTGCCGGTGCCGCTAAACATATTGGTATTGCTGCAAAAAGTGCAGACGCTTCCAAAAGTGTCAAAGCCCACTCGGTGCACGTCGCAACATCTGCTGGAAATACTGTTGCACGGGCAAACCAGATTGCCGCCCATGCCATGAAAGTTCTTTCTTCCAAAGATGCGGCCGATGCGGCCAAACACACCAAAATCATGGCTTCAATAGCCGATCAGCTGCTTGCCGGTTTTGATGCCAATGGTGATGGCGCAATTAACTGGAAAAAAGGTGAAGGCGGGCTCAATGCCGCTGCCAAGCACATGGGCTTCATGGCCAAAGGCGAAGGAATGAACTAGGGTCTGAACCCAAAATTGTTTTCAAGTTCCTAACCGCCCTCTCCCCATTTCCAATAATGGCCGGTCAATCGCAAATTGCCCCGCGATTGGCCTGGTGGGGAGAGGGCAAGAATTTGAGTTAATACCGGTCCGCAATCAATCATGAACAAACGCCAGGCCATACTTGATGAAATTCCGAGGCTTCGCCGGTTTGCACAGGCGCTGGCGGGTGATCGTGATATTGCCGATGATCTGGTGCAGGATTGCCTTGAACGCGCTCTTGGGGGACTGCACACCTGGCAGGAAAATTCCAATATGCGGGCTTGGTTGTTCACCATTTTGCGCAATACATATTTTAATCAGCTTCGTGCATCTTCCCGACGCCCCAACGAAACCCCGCTTGATGAACATCACGACTCTTTAAACGCAACACCTCCGGCACAGGCCCATGGCTTGATAATCCGGGATTTGCAATTTGCCCTCAAATTGCTTTCAGACCAGCACCGTGAAGTGGTTTTACTGGTTGGGCTGGAAGGGATGAATTATAAAGAAACCGCCGGAATTCTCGGCGTACCAAAAGGGACTGTAATGTCAAGATTGTCGCGGGCCCGAGAACTGTTGAAACAATATATGGAACACGGCGAAAATGGTAACAGGCCGCCCCTGAGGAGGGTGAAATGAGCACTTCCAGGTCGATTACAGACGCGCAGATTAACGCCTATGTTGACGGTGAACTGGATGAAGCGTCCCGTTTGGAATTTGAACAACTGCTATTGAACAACCCTGAAGATGCAGCGCGGGTTGCCGCATACAAGCAGCAAAATGATGAACTGCAAAATCTTTATGGAGCGCTGATTGAGGAGCCGGTTCCGGCTGAAATGCGGAAAATGGTCATGCAGCACAAAAGCCGGCCCTCTTTGGCCCCGTGGATGCAGGTTGCAGCAGCGGTTACTTTGTTACTGGTTGGCGGTATAACCGGATGGGGGTTGCGTGGAACCCAGCCCCGCGAAATTGTAGCAGCCGCAGTGCCTGAATATGTTGAACGCGCAGTTGGAGCGCACTTTGTCTACACATCAGAAGTTCTGCACCCGGTGGAGGTGACCGCCGCACGTGAAGCGCATCTTGTTGGCTGGCTGTCAAAGCGCCTTGGCAATCCGGTTAAAATGCCAAATCTTGTTTCCATTGGTTACAATCTTGTTGGGGGCCGCCTGCTGGAGGATCAGGGGAGTCCGGCAGCACAGTTTATGTACGAGGATGCAAGTGGTCGCCGGGTCACGGTTTATGTCCGGTCCTATGACGGCAATGATACCGCGTTCAAATTTTTCACCAGCAAGGAAGTTTCCGCTTTTTACTGGATTGATGCACCCTTTGCCTATGCCCTGAGCGGCGAGTTACCACGTCAGGAATTGATGAACATCGCCCAGGTGGTTTACAAGGAAATCAGCCCATAATTCTGTTCGCTGATTCCTGGAGGTCAAATTGACCAATTCTGCTCTTCAAACCGCAATTTTGTTCGTATGTCTGGGAAATATCTGTCGTTCACCTCTGGCAGAAGGTGTGTTTCGCCACGTTGTCGAAAAAGCTGGCAGACAAGACCAGTATTTTCTGGATTCAGCCGCCACCGGCTCCTGGCATGTGGGCAATCCGCCTGATTCGCGGTCAATTGCCGTTGCCCGCTCTCATGACATTGATTTAACTGCCCAAAGATGTCGGCAATTATGCGCCGATGATTTCAACCGGTTTGATTTGATCATCGGTATGGATCGTTCCAACATCAGCAATATAACAAGGCTGAAACCCGCCGCATCCCGCTCGGAGATACAGATGTTTATGCCCTATGCGCTTGGCCGTAATGTGGAAATCCCCGACCCCTACACGGAAGGACCCGAAGGTTTTGAGCATGTTTATCAAATGATCCTGGAGGCATCAAAAGCATTGTTGCAAAAAACCGCCTGAGAGCGCATTTACTTTTTGTCGGCTTTCAACTGCTCTATGAACCGCTCAACGATGGGCGAAATTCGCTCAATAATTATTGCGATTCCCTTTTGGTTGGGGTGAATACCATCAGCAAGATTTAGCGCCGGATTTGCCGCCACCCCGTCGAGAAAAAACGGATAAAGCGGCACGTTGTGCTTTTTTGCCAGCGCCGGATAAATTGCATCAAAACTGTTCTGATAATCCTCGCCCATATTCGGCGGCGCACGCATGCCAATCAACAACACCGCGATGTTGCGGGCTTTTAATCTTGTCAGCATCGCATCAAGATTAGCACGGGCTTTTTTGACGGGCACACCGCGCATCGCATCATTGGCACCAAGCTCAAGCAGGACCCCGTCAACGTCATCACCGACCGACCAATCAAGTCTCGCAAGACCACCGGTCGTTGTATCACCGGAGACACCGGCACCGACTATTTCCACTTTAATGTTTTTTGCGCTGAGGTTTTTTTGCAACTGTTCTGGAAACCCTTCGCCCGGCGGAAGATTGTAACCGGCAGATAAACTGTCGCCCAAAACGACGATTTTTGGGGGTAAATTTTGCGCAGCCGATGGCATTATCGCGCTAAATACCATCCCAGCCAGCAAAACAAGCAGAAAAAACTTTACATTTCTTAACAACAAATTGGCTATTCCCGAATTGAATCCTGTGCGACCATTACCATATGACATAAAATATTCTCATATTTTACCGGGTAACAATTAAGTGTCGTGACCCACTAACAACTGCACAATTGATGCGCCCAAGCAAGGTATATTATGCAAACCAGCGAACCGGCTATTGAACTGAAAGACGTTCACCTCACACTTGGCAGTGGTGCCTCGCGTGTTCATGTTTTGAAGGGTGTCAGCCTTTCTATAGACGCTGGCCAGTCGGTCGGTGTAGTGGGACCTTCCGGTTCCGGAAAATCCACCCTGTTGATGGTCATGGCCGGGCTGGAGCGCATAGACGAAGGCAAACTGTCGCTTGCCGGAGAAGACTTTTCCAATCTTAATGAAGATCAGCTGGCGGCATTTCGTGGCCGCAATATTGGCATTGTATTCCAGTCTTTTCACTTGATACCCAACATGACAGCACTTGAAAATGTCGCCGTGCCTTTGGAACTTGCCGGTCGCGATGATGCTTTTGAACGCGCCGAACTCGAACTTGAAGCGGTTGGATTGAAAAACCGCTTGACCCATTATCCGGCCCAAATGTCGGGCGGCGAACAACAGCGCGTGGCGATGGCGCGGGCGCTCGCACCGCAACCAAAAATCTTGATTGCGGACGAACCCACTGGCAATCTTGATGAGACCACCGGTGCCCAAATAGCCGATTTGCTGTTTGAGGAACAAAAACAACGGGGCATGACCCTGGTGCTTGTAACCCATGACCGCACACTGGCCGCGCGTTGTGAAAACGTGCTTCAGGTGCGTTCCGGCGAAATCATTTCCCGCGACAAAGATGCAAAACCGGATAATACCCCAAAAGTTTTGACCAAGGTGGCCATATGAGCCTCGCAACTTCACCGGATGCAATAGCCAAAAGTCCTGTCAAGAACAGCTCTGATGGCACAGGCTTTGCTCTGGCATTGAGGTTTGCACTTCGCGAATTGCGTGGCGGATTGCGCGGGTTTTACATTTTTCTTGCCTGTATAGCCCTCGGCGTTGGTGCCATTTCCGGTGTAAATTCCGTTGCCCGATCGATAACCGGCGGTATTGAAGCCGAAGGCAAGGGTATTTTGGGTGGTGATATGTCATTTTCCCTCAATCAGCGGCAATTGAACCCGGATGAGATGTCTTTCATCAACCAATTCGGCATGGTCTCGGCCATCGGCCAGTTACGGGCAATGGCTCGATTACCAGACGGTTCAGATCAGGTTCTGGTCGAGGTCAAGGCCATTGACAGCAATTATCCGCTCAATGGTAAACTAACATCCCAACCGCCAACCGCTTCGGCCGGTCTTGCATCAAGTGATAATCAGGCACTGGTTGATCCGCTCCTGCTAGACCGGCTCGACATCAAAATTGGCGACGCCATCAAACTTGGTTCCCGCGAGATTATCATTACCGGCACAATTGCGGAAGAACCTGACCGGGTCGGTGACGGCGTTGGGTTTGGACCAAAAATGCTGATCAGCCGGGCAACTCTGGACAAAAGCGGGTTGATCCAGCCGGGCAGTCTGGTGCGCTGGTCCTACCGGCTGTTGTTAAGCGACCCGTCCGATCAAAACCTCAAACAAATACTGGAAAACGCCCGGCAGACTTTCCCCGATGCCGGTTGGCGCATTCGCACCAGAGCCAATGCAGCCCCTGAATTGTCGCGCAATATAGACCGGTTCTCACAGTTTTTGACACTGGTCGGGCTAACCGCATTGATCGTTGGCGGGGTTGGTGTTGCCAATGCCATTCGTTCTTATCTCGAAGGCAAACGGCAGGTTATCGCATCATTCAAGTCGCTTGGTGCACCGGCAGAATTTGTGTTTGCGGTTTACCTGTTGCAAATCATGATGCTCGCGGTTGTTGGCATAACATTTGGTTTGCTGATCGGCGCAGCCATGCCTTTCATCGCCAAAATCGTGCTAGCTGACATTATTCCGGTTGGCGGTGGTTCGGCGTTTTATCCAGGCGCCCTGGCGCTTGGTGCAATATATGGCCTATTGGCTGCGCTGGCCTTTGCCGTCTGGCCGTTGGCCCAGGCCCGCGATGTGCCTGCAACGGCCCTGTTTCGTGAAAATGATCGCGGCAACAATATCTGGCCGCGGCCGATTTACATGATAATCATGTTCCTGCTGATCATAACCCTTGCCGGCATGGCGATATACTTCGCTGACCAGCGCCGCATCGCCGTGGTTTTTGTTGGCGCAATCCTGTTTGCATTCGTTCTTCTGCGACTGGTATCAACCCTGATACAATGGCTGGCAAAAAAAGCTCCCAGGGTCAAATCACCGGGCCTGCGGCTGGCGCTGGGCAATATTCACCGGCCGGGCGCATTAACACCCTCGGTTGTTTTGTCGCTCGGTCTGGGATTGGCGCTGCTGGTCGCACTGGCGTTGATCGATGGCAATCTTCGTCAGCAGATTTCCGGTAATTTACCTCAACAGGCCCCAGATTTTTTCTTTGTAGATATTCAAAGGTCCGAACTTGAGGAATTCAAAACCTTCATGGCCGAAAAAGTACCGGAAGCAAAACTTCAAACCGTACCGATGTTGCGTGGGAGAATTATCAAGATCAATGGCATTGATGCAGACAAAGCCTCGATCAAGGAAGGCGGGCAATGGGTTTTGCATGGCGACCGTGGTTTGACCTATTCTGAAACCCTGCCAAAAAATTCTTCCATTGCCGAAGGCAGCTGGTGGGCCAGTGACTATAGTGGCGAACCATTGGTATCGATGTCAGCAGAAGAAGCCGGCGAGCTTTATTTGAATGTCGGCGACACGGTTAGTGTCAATGTTCTTGGCCGAAATATCACCGCCCGCATTGCAAATTTACGTAATGTTGAATGGCAAAGTCTGGCGATAAACTTTGTCATGGTCTTTTCCCCCAACACATTTGCCGGGGCGCCCCATGCCAATCTTGCCACATTGCAGCTAAGTGATAACGGGGGCACGATTAAGCGCGACGCTGAAATTTTGCGCCTCGTTACAAATCAGTTTCCAACGGTAACCACGGTCAGGGTTCGTGATGCCCTCAACACCATCAACAATTTGATTGCCCAATTGGCAACAGCCATTCGGGCAGCTGCCGCCCTTGCACTGGTAGCGTCAATTCTGGTGTTGGGCGGCGCGCTTGCGGCTGGCAATACTGCGAGGGTTCACGATTCCATCGTTCTGAAAACACTTGGTGCCACCCGTAAAATGCTGATTACAGCCTTTACCCTTGAATATCTGATGCTTGGGTTTGCCACTGCCATATTTGCCCTGATGGCCGGAGGCCTCGCAAGCTGGTTTGTTATTTCCAGAATA
>JALTNS010000256.1:0-1226 GCA_027000565.1 Rhizobiaceae bacterium
TGAAATATGCATACTCGAACTTGATTATCTGGATTTGGGTTTCATGCGAAATTCCTATCAGATGCTGGACAGGTTTGACTTGATAGTCGGTTCGAAAAAAATCAGCCCCGGTATTGATCGCAGACCGTTTGAGCGGCGATTTATGAGCAGCGGATATAACGGATTGCTCAAGATTTTCTTCAAGCTGCCGCTGAGCGAAACCCACGGTTTGAAGACGTTGCGAAAATCGAGGCTGCTTGACATTACCAACAATTGCGTCAGTCGCCATGCGGTTTATCCATCCGAATTTGTATTGCGCGCCTGCCGGGACAAAGACCTGAAGGTCTGTGAAATTCCATTGACCATGCCACTGGAAGAAATTCGCACCACCCGGATTAATGCTTCAAAACGGCTGAAAAAAACACTGGATGACCTGCGCCTGCTGCACCGAGTTTTAAGAAAATGAGGCGATTGCCGTGAAGATAGCGATTACTTCAAAACAACTGCGTTTGGCGATGTTGTTAATTATTGCGGTCTCATTTGCAATTAAGATGGCCGCAGGTTGGGTATTGAGCGACAGTTTTTTTGCCCGTGGCAACAGTTATACATTCCTCAATGCAATTGCCGACAATCTACTGCAATCGGGGACATATTCGGCTCAGCCTGGCATTGCATCTGTCGACTACGAGCCACTTTATCCATTCCTATTGGCCATTTCATATGGTGTGTTTGGTAAAAGCTGGGTTGGAGTAACTTTGCTGCAAGGCCTGCTATACGGTGCCACCAGTTGGCTGTTATTTCTCATTGGATCCAGAATCTGGAATGCCCGTGCAGGATTGGTTGCCGGGACTTATCATAGCTTTTACCCATTCCTGTTTTTGTCAAGCCTTTCCGTCGTTGATACGACGTTGTTTGTTTTCCTTATATATTTTTTGCTCTACGGCGTTATTCGGACCCAAACCGGCTCAGTATGGACTTACATTTGGGTTGGAAGCCTTATCGGCATGTTGTTCTTGTCACGTGGATCAATCATCGCATTGATGCCTCCTATTGTGCTCTTTGTCGCCTATACCCTTTATACAGCAGGTAAGAAGCACTGGGTATTAAGCGCAACTGCCACTCTGCTCGCCGCAACGATAATCGTAACTCCCTGGCTGGTGAGAAATTATCAGTATACTGGAAAAGTTGTATTTTCGACCCATGGTGCATTTGGAATTTGGCAAGGCAACAATCCACAATCTCTCAAG
>JALTNS010000256.1:1236-4619 GCA_027000565.1 Rhizobiaceae bacterium
GATAAAGAATGATGTCAGTCTTGACCAAATCTACAAGAATGAATCCCGACCGGAGATATATGCAAAATACCCAATGAAATCCCGGGCGCCGAAGGATGCTATTGAGGTTGCAGACAAATACCGCCAGAAAGCGGTTGAGTTTATTACAAATAATCCAGCAGAATTTGTTGAACTGGCGGTTTGGAAGTTCGTTAAATTCTGGTCTGTTATATACAATCCGGTGGGTGGTAATTATTCCTATGGCAGTGCTTTTTTGAGACAGGCTGTAAATTTTATTGCGTTTGTACCATTACTGGCGTTGCTTCCATTTGGTTTATGGCAATTGTGGAAGCGCCCTGACAAACGCCCCGTCGCTCTTTTGTTGTTGGGAATGATTTCCTTTTATACAGCAGCCCACATGGTTGCGATGGGATATACAAGGCTGAGGTTGCCGATTGACCCAATTTTAATGCTTCTGGCTGGCATTGCTTTATCCGCACTGGTCGAAAAATGGCAAAATAAGACTACGTGATGTCGAGTTCACCAAACCTCACCAGAATTTTGTGGATTGCTCCCAATCTCAACCACTATAAGATTCGCTTCCTTTCGCATCTGGCACAGAACAAGAGCTTGGATCTCGTTATTTTGGCAGGCCGCTCGCCCACCGCTGCCGGGCATCGAGATGCCAGCGCGAGTAAAGACGAAAGTGCACCATTTGCTATTGTTAACGTACCGGTTCAAAAAAAATGGTTTGCGGTGCATCCGTCTGTATTTTCAAGTTTTTTTAGAACTATCAAAATGGGCAGTTTTGATGCGGTATTGATGCCGGCTGAAAAAAAACATCTGCCGCTTATTGTGTGGCTTGCCGTGTTGCGCTGGTGGTTTGGCTTTAGACTGGTGAGCTACAATCACCCGGTTTTGCGTTCGCGCGGTGATCGTATCAGCAATGTCGATATTGCCTGGACGAAGAATATATTTCGTCTTTACGACAAACTGGTATTTTATACCGAGCAGGCGATGAATTGGGCGGTCAAGAAAAAACTGGTTTCCTATGGCAAAGCCGGTTTTGCCAACAACACCCTTGATACCGATCATATCTGGCAGACTTACAAATTTGAAATTAATAAGGCAAAACCCCCAAATTTGCTGTTCATCGGCAGGCTTGTTGCCAACAAGCGCCTCGAATTATTGTTTGAATATTTTAAGGCCATCAAACAAATCACGCCTGGTGCCAGCCTGACAATCATCGGTGATGGACCGCGATCAGACCTTGTAAAATCAGCGGTAAAAAATGATCCCGATATTCGCTGGACCGGAGCCATTGTTGATGAGGCGGCGATCAGCGTTGAAATGCAGCGCGCCCATGTTGTATTTGTTCCGGGGTGGTCGGGACTATCCGTGGTCCACGCGTTTGCCTATGGGAAACCCTACATCACTTTGGCCGGATTGTTGCACGCGCCAGAAATTTCATACCTCAGAAACGGGGAAAACGGACTTTTTCTCAATGGCAGTTTTGATGAAAATCTGAAGAAAATTGGAACGCTGTTGAGTGACCAGGAAGCCTATGAAAAAATGTGCAGGAGTGCGTTTCAAACAGCTCAAGAACTTTCCATTGACAACTGGTGCGATCAAATGGCTACAGCGCTAACGCTTGACAATCGGCGGTGAGCAAATGATCTCCGCCGCGGGCCGGGGTGGCGCGTCGAACTACCGATTTTGAATAATGTTGGAATAGCGAATATGAACAAGAAAAAAGTTTTGGTAATTGGCGCGCTGCCGCCCCCTTATATGGGGCCAACGCTGGCGACCCAGGTGATATTGGGTTCGTTTATAAAAGACAGGTTTGAAATCTCGCATCTTGATACTTCGGACCACCGGGACCTTGAAACCCTTGGATCGTTCGATTTCACCAATATCTGGCTTGGGATCAAGTCCTATATCGACATGCTGGTGATGATTATTCGCAACCGTCCCGCACTGACATATATGCAGATAAGCCAGACCACCATCGGTTACTTGCGAGATTCAATATACATTATCTTGTCGTGGATATTCCGCATCAGGATCTTGTGCCACTTGCGCGGTGGAAATTTCAAGATCTGGTATGATGGCTGTCACCCGTTGATGAAATGGTATATTCGCCGGGTACATTCGCTGGTTGACGGCCAAATCGTACTTGGCGAACGTTTGCGACCGCTGTTTGCCGGTTTGGTTACGCCTGATCGTATCTATGTTGTGCCTAACGGGAAAGACCTAGATTATGTGCCTCGAACTGGCAAAAATTCGACCTTTCGGGTATTATTTGCGGGAAACATGAAGGAAACCAAGGGCGCGCTGGACACGCTTTACGCTTCTGAAATTGTTTGTAAAAGTATCAATGACATCGAGTTTCATTTCGTCGGCGGCTGGGTGGAAAAACAAACAAAATCGACGATGGACGAATTTCTTGCCAATAACCCACAATTACCGGTTACCCTGCGCGGGCCGTTGATTGGTGAAGAAAAAGACAATGCGTTTCTTGATGCTGATTTGTTCGTATTTCCGACATTCTATCCACCCGAGGGGCATCCCTGGGTGATTGTTGAAGCAATGGCAGCGGGACTGCCAATTATATCGACCGATCATGCGGCGATACCGGAATCTGTGATTGACGGCCATAACGGATTGATTGTTGATAAGAGAAACCCGGAAAAACTGGCTGCGGCGATCATACAATTGTATCAGGATAAAAAGCTGTTGCGGCAAATGGGCAAAAACAGCAGAGAGCGCTATGAACAAAATTTCACGGAAGCAGATATGATCGGTAAAATAAGCGACACAATTGATGTGTTGATCAGGTAACCTGTTTTATCCCCCACTGGTGGCAGACCAATGATTGGCCGTACTTGCCATTTGTTTAGCAAAGGCCAATACCGCTATAAATCGAATCAGGAAATATAATGAAACAACTGACGCAGAAGCTCAAAAAGGGTGACATCGAAATCAGGGATGTGCCGTTGCCCGCCGTGCCTGCGGGATCGATTTTGGTGCGCAATCATTACTCCCTTATCAGCGCCGGCACGGAAGGTTCAACCGTTGCCACAGCACGCAAAAGTCTGATCGGCAAGGCGCGGGCGCGGCCACAGCAGGCGCGCCAGGTTCTCGAAGTTTTACAAACCCAAGGGGTGGTGCAGACTTACCGCGCGGTGATGAAAAAGCTCGATGCCTATTCGCCACTTGGTTACAGTTGTGCCGGTGAAGTTATTGGCGTCGGCGAGGGGATTACAGGTTTCAGGGTTGGCGACAAGGTGGCATGTGCTGGAAATAACGCCAGCCATGCGGAGATTGTATCCATTCCGCAAAACCTTGCGGTTCTGCTTTCGCCGGATGCGGATTTGAAACAGGCAGCCTATAACGCGCTTGGC
>JALTNS010000257.1 GCA_027000565.1 Rhizobiaceae bacterium
CATAGGTCTTGGTGGGGTTTTCCGGCACCAGTGTATCAAGGCTCATTTCCATGCGGTTCGGGTCGTCAAAAAACGGTCGGACCGGTGGTTTTTGGCGATTGTTGAGCGGCAGAAAATCATAAAGTTTGCGGATCTGGCGCAACGCGTCAATGTCATTGTCGAAAGCGCCATCAGCAACCGAAGATTTGGTTGTGTGGGTTTTTGCGCCGCCAAGTTCTTCGGCGGTGACAACCTCGTTGGTCACGGTTTTGACCACATCCGGGCCGGTGACAAACATGTAAGAGCTATCGCGAACCATGAAAATGAAGTCGGTAATTGCAGGGGAATAAACCGCGCCACCGGCGCACGGGCCCATGATAACCGAAATTTGCGGTACCACACCGGAGGCCAGCACGTTTTTCTGGAATACATCGGCATATCCGCCAAGCGAGGCAACGCCTTCCTGAATGCGGGCGCCGCCGGAATCATTCATGCCTATCACCGGGGCACCGTTTTTCATCGCCATATCCATGATTTTACAAATCTTGGCCGCGTGAGTTTCGGAAAGCGAACCGCCAAGCACAGTAAAATCCTGCGAATAGACATAGGTGAGCCGACCATTGATGGTGCCCCAGCCGATAACCACGCCATCACCGGCAATCTTGTTTTTCTCCATGCCAAAATCGGTGCAGCGATGGGTGACAAACATGTCGTATTCTTCAAAACTGCCCTCATCGAGCAGCACTTCAATACGTTCGCGGGCTGTCAGCTTGCCCTTGGCATGCTGGGCATCAATCCGCCGTTCACCGCCGCCCATGCGGGCCTGATTACGCTTTTCATCGAGTTGTTGAAGAATACTGAGCAAATTGGCCCCCTGATTGTGCGATATACAATGCCGATACTGACAGTGATAACTGTTTGTGCGGTTATTCCGCAAGATGCCTGACATGAGACTTTATGGCAATTTGCATGAGGAAGCATAAAGAATGGGAATTGCAGCGATGCCAATGTATGGCGAAGGTGTTGAACAGGCTCGACAGCGGGTATATATTCAGGCAATAGAATGTTTCCAGATAATCAAGGGATCAAAGATCATGGCAAATGCCGCTGCGCCAACCGAAATTCGCCTGTCGAAAGACCGCCGTACTCTTTCTGTCACCTTCGATGATGTGACCTATGACTTGAGCGCGGAACTGTTGCGGGTTGAAGCTCCTTCGGCTGATGTGCAAGGGCACACGGCAGACCAGAAAAAACTTATCACCGGCAAGAAAGATGTTGAGATAATGTCGATTGATCCGGTCGGCAATTATGCCATCCAGATCAAGTTTGACGATATGCATAACAGCGGTATCTATTCATGGTCGACCCTGCTGGATTACGGTCAGAACCATGATACGATGCTTGCGGCCTATAACGAGGCGGTTGCCGCCAAGGGATAATGCGGGTCTAAAACCCTGTGGAGAGAGATCAACCGGCATTTCCAATTGACGGTGATTTGGCTAGTTCTGAGGTTGCGCCCCGTTGACCTAACCATTGATCCTGCGAGCCATGGCAAAACTCTATTTCAGCTATTCGGCAATGAATGCCGGCAAATCCACGGTGCTGCTGCAGGCGTCCTACAATTATCAGGAGCGCGGTATGAAAACGCTTCTGCTGACTTCTGCGGTTGATGACCGTACCGGCCAGGGGGTTATCGCTTCGCGGATCGGGTTGGAGCAACCGGCGGAAATGTTCAGCCCCGGGGATGACCTTTTCCGGCGCATCAGCGATGTGATGGCAGCATCACAGATTGATTGCGTATTGGTCGATGAAGCGCAGTTTTTGAGTGATGAGCAGGTCTGGCAACTGGCGCAGGCGGCGGATGATTTATCAGTTCCGGTCATGTGTTACGGCCTGCGGACAGATTTTCAGGGAAAACTTTTCCCCGGCAGTGCGACCCTTCTGGCAATTGCTGATAATCTGCGCGAAATACGCACCATATGCTGGTGCGGCAGCAAGGCGACCATGGTGGTGCGCATGGATGGTGACGGCAAGGTTATCGAAGCGGGCGAACAGGTGGTGATTGGCGGTGAAGAGACTTACGTATCGCTGTGTCGTCGGCATTGGCGCGAGCGGCGGCTGGGTTGAACCAGATCAGGACAGTGCTGTGACTGGATATTTCTGGCAATTATTCCTGTCGCAAATTCACCGCTGACAGGATACGCAATTCTTGCCTGATTGGTATTGGGGCATTTGAACATGAGCATTGATCTATAACCAAACTGAATGCTCAGGATAATTAATTTAGTTGCATGTGATACTATTTTGTTGTTTGTATTTGCATTCAATTCAGAAGGGTCGAATAATCAGACCGGAAAACGAACCGAATGTTCAGGGAGGAAACCATGATCAAGAAACTATTGACGGCATGCCTGTTTGCGGGTGTTGCATTTGGGACAGCCAGTGTTGTCAACGCGCAGGAAGTAACGCTGAAACTGCACCAGTTTTTGCCCGCGCCGGCAACTATACCCAAATTGTTTTTGAAGCCATGGGCTGAAAAGGTCGAAAAGGATTCCGGCGGACGGATTAAAATCCAGCTGTTTCCCTCAATGCAGCTAGGGGGCAGACCGCCTGCTCTTTTTGACCAGGCCAAAGATGGCGTTGTCGATATTATCTGGACTGTGCCTGGATACACTCCGGGCCGCTTTCCTTGTGTCGAGGCATTCGAATTGCCGTTCATGATGACTAACGCGGAGGCAACCTCACGGGCATTTAACGAGTATGCTGACAAATACTGCAAGGAAGATTTCAAGGATGTGAAAGTTCTTGCGGTGCACGTTCATGGCCCGGGCATGCTGCATGTCAAAGGCGACGGCATTACCAAACTTGAAGACATGAAGGACAAGAAACTTCGAGGCCCAACCCGTATTATCAACGGCATGTTGAAACGGCTGGGTGCTGTGCCGATCGGTATGCCTTTGCCGGCAGTTCCAAGTGCCTTGTCCAAAGGTGTGATTGATGGAACCGTTATTCCGTGGGAAGTTACCCGCGCCTTTAAAATTGCAGAACTTACCAACACCCACACGGAATTTGGTGGCGACCGGGCGTTTTATACCACCGCATTTGTATTTGCCATGAACAAGGCAAAATATGATTCTCTGCCTGATGATTTGAAAAAAGTCATTGATGATAATTCTGGTGGAGATACCGGTGCATTTGCCGGTCGGGTTATGGAAGAACAGGATGCACCGGGCCGCAAGGTTGCCGCTGACCGTGGCAACAAGATTGTTCGCCTTGAAGGGGCTGAATTGCAGCGCTGGAAAGATGCGGCTGAACCGGTGATTGCCGAATGGGTTAAAGAGATGAATGCCAAAGGCAGACCAGGTCAGGCGATGGTCGATGATGCCAGAGCATTGATTGAAAAATACTCCAAAATGTAAACTGATCGGGTGGGGTGAACATGTGTTTGTCCCACCCGTCAAAAGCCTGCATTGGTAAACTTCAATGACTGTTTTGATTGTCGGTGCTGGTATTGGCGGTCTTTCGCTGGCGCTTTCGTGTCAGCAGGTCGGGTTGCCGTTTAGAATATTTGAGCAATCCAGAAAAATAAAACCCCTTGGTGTGGGCATTAATGTCCAGCCTCACGCAGTTCGTGAGCTTGTTGAGCTTGGGCTACAGGATGAACTCGACACATTCGCAGTGCGCACGCGGCAAGTGGCCTATTTTTCAAAACTCGGTGGCCCGATATGGGCAGAACCGCGTGGAATGGAAGCCGGGTACAACTGGCCACAATATTCAGTACATCGCGGACAGCTGCAAATGATGCTGCTGAAGGTTCTGCAAGAAAGATCCGGCCCCGATATCGTTGAAACGGGTCAAGGACTGGAAAGTTTTGAACAATCATCATCCGGTGTTACCGCAAAGTTCAAATCTCGTGATGGCACGGAAAAGACCATAGACGGGGATTTGCTGGTTGGTTGCGATGGTATTCATTCAACGGTGCGCCATCAGTTCTTTCCAAATGAAGGACCGCCAATCTGGGGCGGTGCAATTTTGTGGCGGGGCGCGACCGTCGGTAAGCCGTTTCTCGGTGGCGCCACCATGGCGATGGCGGGTCATGAGTTTCAAAAATTTGTAACCTACCCGATTTCCAATGATACTGACGGCAGCGGGAATGTACTGATCAACTGGATTGCAGAATTGAAGTTTAAACCGGACAAGATTTGGAACAAGGAAGACTGGAACCGGCCGGGCAAGTTTGCGGATTTTTTGCCTGAGTTCGAGGACTGGAAATTTGACTGGCTGGACGTGCCAACGCTCATTCGCCAATGCGAAGCGATTTATGAATTTCCAATGGTGGATCGTGATCCGCTGGATCAATGGACCCATGGGCGTTCAACCTTGCTTGGTGATGCAGCCCACGCAATGTATCCTATTGGTTCAAACGGTGCGACACAGGCAATTGTTGATGCGCGAATTCTGGTGCGGGAATTGCTGAAACACGGTTTGGGCAACAAGGCACTGCAAACTTATGATGATGAACGGCGGGAAATAACATCAAGGATTGTGCTGGCCAATCGCGGCAATGGCCCAGACCAGATAATGCAGGTGGTTGAAGAAAAATGTGGTGGTGAATTCGACCATATTCACGATGTA
>JALTNS010000258.1:0-1987 GCA_027000565.1 Rhizobiaceae bacterium
GGTACTACCAGCTCGACCCCGGCCGCAGCCTGGGCAAGACCAATCCGCTCAATGACGACGACCTGAAAGAATTTATCGAACTGCAGGCCGGTTTTGCTGATTCCGAAAAATCCTGGACCGTGAATATTCAGGACATCGATCAGGACGGCTTTGATCTGTCGGTAAAGAACCCGAACAAGGCGGAAGAAGAACCGCTGCGTGATCCGGAAGTGATTATTAATGAGATTGAAACACTGGATGCGGAAAGTGTGGAGATTCTGGAAGGGATTCGGGGGATGTTATGAGCTCAGGCTGGCAAACAAAAAAGCTATCCGAAGTCTGTCAAATAAAGCCTTCTAAAAAAGAAGCTAAGGAAGTACTCGCAGAGTCTGATCTTGTTTCGTTTGTGCCCATGAATGATCTTGGGATCAGGCAAAAAACATTAATTCATAAAGAGGAAAAGGCTCTTGGAAAAGTAGTGGGTAACTATACCTACTTTGCTGATAATGATGTCCTTCTTGCCAAAATAACCCCATGTTTTGAAAATGGGAAGCTGGGCATAGCTCAAGGGCTTAAAAATGGAATTGGGTTTGGGTCAAGCGAATATATTGTTTTTCGTTCAAAAGGTGAAATTGATCCAGAGTACCTTTTTTATTATCTGTCACAGGATTCGTTCCGAGATGCTGGCGCAAAAGTAATGACTGGTGCCGTTGGCCACAAGCGTGTGCCTAAAGAGTTTATTGAAAATTATCGGATTCCACTGCCACGTCTTGAGGAACAAAAACGCATCGTCGCCATTCTCGATGAAGCCTTTGCCGGAATCGATACAGCAATTGCCAATACCGAAAAAAATCTCGCCAATGCCCGTGAGTTGTTTGAAAGTTATTTGAACTCGGTTTTTACAAAGCGAGGTGATGGCTGGCAAGAAAAAAATTAGGTGATGAAAGCTTGTTGAAAATTATTGATGGTGACAGAGGGAAAAACTATCCTAAGAAGTCTGATTTTTCTGATGAGGGTTTCTGTCTCTTCTTGAATACAAAGAACGTAAGGCCGGATGGCTTTAATTTTGACCAACAAATGTTCATTGGCGAGGAAAAAGACAAGGCGCTTCGTAAAGGTAAATTACAACGAAGGGATGTAATAATTACAACTAGAGGTACAATTGGAAATATTGCGATATATGATAATGGTGTTGGGTTTGAAAACATAAGAATAAATTCTGGAATGTTGATCTTTAGGCCCAATGAAGAAATCATTTTATCTGAATATTTATTTGAAATACTCAGGTCATCGTTATTTAGGACGCAGATTAAAAGATATGTTTCTGGTGCAGCCCAACCACAATTGCCAATAAAAACTCTGCTTAACTTTGTAATTCCTGTGCCTGAAGATTTGAATGTACAGAGAGCGATCGTAGATGATTTGCGAGAATTGTATGTGTCAACACAACGACTCGAAAATAATTACAAGCAGAAATTATACTCTTTAAGCGAGCTAAAACAGTCCCTGTTACAAAAAGCCTTCTCCGGTGAACTAACAGCAGAGAGCAATAGACTGATAGATGAGGCTGTGGCATGAATATGCTGAGAGATATAGACCTGATTGATGAGTTGTGTGCTTTGCCAGCGGAAACGGCATGGCTGGAATTTAAAAAGGATAACCATGATCCGGAATTGACTGGTAAGCGATGTTCGGCATTATTCAATGCTGCACGTATAGAAGGAAAGGATTGTGCTTACATGCTCTGGGGTATCGATGATGGTACACACGATGTGGTTGGCACGTCTTTTAATCCGGATATATTCAAGGTGGGGCACCAGGAATTTCAGTTATGGTTGGCGCAGCGTTTACAGCCCAGTATTGCATTTCGTTTTCGTTCTGTCACACACCCGTCAGGGAACGTGGTTATTCTTGAAATACCTGCAGCGACCGGATCGCCGGTATCATTTAACAATATCCCTTATATCCGGATTGGCAGCGCGACACCGAAACTGACGGATTATCCCGA
>JALTNS010000258.1:1997-4611 GCA_027000565.1 Rhizobiaceae bacterium
GCCTTATACTTGGGAACATGGAGTCGCGCGACAGTATGCAAGCGGTGATGAACTACTGGACTTGCTTGATTACTCTCAGTATTTCAGGTTGACCGAGCAACCGTTACCCGATAACAGAGCGGGTATTTTTGATCGTTTGCAGGCCGATGAGATAATCAAGCATGATGTTGGTGATAAGTGGAACATAACGAACCTTGGCGCAATTCTTTTTGCTGTTGATCTTAATGAGTTTGATTCTTCACTGTCGCGTAAGTCAGTGCGTTTTATGGCCTATGATGGTAAGGATCGGGCGGCAACTGTCACGCATCGCCTTGATGGAAAGAAAGGTTATGCGGTTGGTTTTGAGGGGCTGGTAGAGTTTATCAATGATTTTCTACCCAAGAATGAGCATATCAAAGATGCGCTTCGAGAGTCTCATCCGCTGTTTCCAAAGCTGGCTATCCGTGAGCTGGTTGCGAACGCATTAATTCACCAGGATATGACAATTACTGGCGCAGGCCCACAGATTGAGCTTTTTAGCGACAGAATTGAAATAACTAACCCTGGCAAACCGCTTATACAAACGGACAGAATGATCGATTTGCCGCCACGTTCAAGAAATGAAGCGCTGGCCTCATTGATGCGACGTATGGGTATTTGTGAGGAGCAGGGCAGTGGCCTTGATAAAGTCATTTCTCAGGTTGAGTTATTTCAGTTGCCCCCGCCTCTTTTTCGAGAAACAAGTTCAGCAATGCAGGTGGTGCTTTATGGTCCTCGCAATTTTGCCAGCATGACACCGGATGAGCGTATTCGAGCCTGTTATCATCATGCGGTTCTGAAGTTTCTAAGCGGTGAGCGAATGAAAAATGCGACACTGTGCGATCGTTTTGGCATTGACAGGGGAAATGCGGCTCAAGCCTCAGCGGTTATCAAAAAAGCACTGGAGGCGGAGTATATTAAAGTCGCTGACCCGGATCATCCGCGTGCGGGATATGTGCCAATTTGGGCCTGATTTCTTGATTATGTTTTGATAAAAAGAACATAAAGAGCTGGGTGTTTAATGTTATATATATGAAAATCAATATGTTATGTAATTGTTAAGGGGCTGGTTTTTCTTAACCGGGTTTTGATTCTCAGGCAAGCCAAATAGATGAATGAAGCGGAAACCAGAGCCGAACTGATCGACCCCGCGCTAAAAGCAGCCGGCTGGGGCGTGGTCGATGGCAGCAGGGTGCGGCGCGAGGTGATTGCGCCGGGGCGTTTGCAGGGCGGCGGCAGGCGCGGCAAACAGGACATTGCTGATTATGTGCTGTTCTACAAAGGGCAAAAGCTGGGTGTTATCGAGGCCAAAAAACAGAGCCTGGCGGATACCGAGGGCGTTGCCCAGGCCAAGCGTTATGCACAGCGTCTGCAAACGCGGTTTGCCTATTCCACCAATGGCGTGGGCATCTATCAGATCGATATGCACACCGGCAAGGAAGGGAATATTGACCGCTATCCCACACCGGATGAGCTCTGGGCGCAGACTTTTTCGGCACAAAGCGACTGGCGTGACCGCTTCGGTGAAGTCCCGTTTGAGGACATGGGCGGTTATTGGCAGCCGCGTTATTACCAGCACAATGCCATCAACAAAACTCTGGAAGCCCTTGCCGATGGCAGGAACAGAATCCTGCTCACCCTGGCCACCGGCACAGGCAAAACCGCCATTGCCTTTCAGATTGCCTGGAAACTGTTTCACAGCCGCTGGAACCTGACAGGCGAACCCACGCGCCGCCCGCGCATTCTGTTTCTGGCCGACCGCAATATTCTGGCTGACCAGGCCTACAACAGTTTTTCCGCCTTTCCGGATGATGCGCTGGTGCGTATTGATCCGGAGGCTATCCGCAAAAAGGGCCGGGCGCCGAAAAACGGCAGTATATTTTTCACCATATTCCAGACCTTTATGGCCGGGCGCGACGAAGACGGTAACCCGGCGCCCAGCTTTGGCGAGTACCCGCCGGATTTTTTTGATTTCATTATCATCGATGAGTGTCATCGTGGCGGCGCCAATGACGAGAGCAACTGGCGCGGGATTCTGGAATATTTCGCACCGGCGGTGCAGCTTGGCCTGACCGCCACGCCGAAACGCCAGCACAATGCCGACACCTATGCCTATTTCGGCGAGCCGGTGTATGTTTACTCACTCAAGCAAGGCATCAATGATGGCTACCTGACGCCGTTCAAGGTAAGGCAGATCGCCACCACCCTGGATGACTATGTGTATACGCCGGATGACGAGGTTATCGAGGGCGAGATTGAAACCAACAAACGCTATACCGAGGAAGACTTCAACCGCGTTATCGAAATCCGAGAGCGCGAGCAGTACCGTGTCAGGCTGTTTATGGACATGATCAACCAGCAGGAAAAAACCCTGGTGTTCTGCGCCACCCAGGAGCATGCGCTGGCGGTGCGCGATCTGATCAATCAGGCCAAAACCAGCGCCGACCCCAATTATTGCGTTCGCGTCACCGCAAATGACGGCGCAGAAGGCGAGCGTTTTTTGCGTCTGTTTCAGGATAATGAGAAGACCATTCCCACCATCCTGACCACCTCGCAGAAACTCTCCACCGGCGTTGATGCCCGCAACATACGTAAC
>JALTNS010000259.1:0-1596 GCA_027000565.1 Rhizobiaceae bacterium
TGGTCAGACCGTCGCGGGTGATGCCCGCGTTGTTGATCAGGATGTCCAGGCGGCCAAAGCGCTCCACGGTGGCGTCCACCATGCGCTGCACGGCGGCGCGGTCGGTCACGTTGACCTCCAGCGCCAACACCTCGCCGCCCTGCTCGCGGATGGCCTGCTCGGTGCCGGCCAGCCCTTCCGTGTCCAGGTCGGCGACCACCACCTTCGCGCCCTCGCGGGCGAAGCGCAACGCGGTGGCGCGGCCAATGCCAAGCGCATCATCGAGACCTGCGCCACGGCCAATGCCGGGGCGCCCCAACCTGCCCGCCGGTTTTGGAAGCAGTGATGATGAAAGGTCGTAAACGATGGTTATGGCAATAATATCGGAACTCGGGCCGTGGTTATGGTGGGTCATCGGGTTGGTGTTGCTGATCCTCGAGGTTGTCCTGCCCGGTGTATTCATGCTGTGGTTTGGTATTGCTGCAATGATTGTCGGTACGGTTAGCCTGACTTTGGGTGAAAGTATTTACTGGCCCTGGCAGGCACAGATTGTGAGTTTCGCCGTATTGTCACTGATATCTGCGGTGATTGGCAGGAAATACTGGTACAGCGCCCATCCGGATACCGATCAACCCAATCTCAATGCGCGCGGTGCGCAGATGATTGGAAAAGTTTCAGTGCTTGACGGCCCGCTAAAAAACGGAACCGGCAGGGTAAAACTCGGCGATACAATTTGGCGGGTTATTGGCCCGGACCTGCCCGCCGGAAGCCGGGTAAAGGTGGTTGAGGTGGATGGCAGCACCTTGCGGGTTGAGGCTGATTAGGGCCCTGAACCTGGACTGTATCCCTACACTGCTCTCCATACTACATCGTCTGCCTTCGACTTATTCGTAATTCTGTCTATGCAAATATTTGTTTGCCCAGCTGACCTGTGGTAACTCTTGTTACTATGAAAAATACTATCAAAAAGAATATACTGCCTGATACAATACTCGCTGATTATGCCGAAATCTGGCAGTCGCAGATTGTGCCGCTGGGTCATAAATATAAATGGTTCTATATATTTTTACGTGGTTTGTCCTGGCTTGCCATAGCCGTCTATGTGTTCTTGTTTTTCTATTTATATAAACCCGCTTATAGTTCAGGAGACATTTTACCCAGAATTTATTTTGTACTGTTTTTGCTGGCCGGATTTTTTGCCGTTATTTATGTGTGGGCCACGAAAGTAACCTACCGCGACAGATTTCGGCAGGCTGCGATGGATTTGATACTTGCCGGAAATGATTATCACTATGGCCTTGGCGAAGATTCCAGTTTCAACCTCCGCGGATTTGAAGAATTGTCTGTCAAATCACCCGAATACAAATATGAGCCGACGGCCCCGTTCTCGGGCACTCGAAACGGGGCAAAGTTCGCCAGTTGCGATGCTATTACTTCGCGCGAAGTCAAAGGCGGAAAAAACAGTCATACTGAATACGGAAATCGCTGTTTGTTACTCCGCATGGATTTTCCTGTACCATTTTCAGGGAAAACATATTTTTGCACCAGAAAAAAACACAGCACATTTGAAAAAATAAAAAACTATGGTCTGTTTGGTGCGACGCTTCATTCCCGTTT
>JALTNS010000259.1:1606-4609 GCA_027000565.1 Rhizobiaceae bacterium
ATTCTATTTTCAGTTCTGATTTCAAAGCCACAGACAAATTGCTGACACCTGAACTTGTTGCTTTTCTGGTTGCGGCGAGGTCAAAATACAAAGGTAAATGGCTGGACTTTGCGTTTGTTAACAAACAATTGCTTATCGGGCTGGTGATATCCACGGAACGGTTCCAGATGAAAGGTGCTGTGTTGGATCCTGATGATCTTGCGCCGGCGTATGAATTGGCGCTTGAACTCCATCAGGTTTTCAAGCTGGTTGATGATTTTAACTGGAAGTGATGTTCGCCAATATCAGGCCACGCCGATTTTCAGCAGGTCGTGAAAATGAACAATGCCAACCGGCCTGTGGTTCTCGGTCACCATCAGCGCGGTGATTGACGATTGATCAAGAATTTCCATGGCGGCGATGGCCAGCATGTCCGGCTGAACGGTTTTAGGATCGGCCGTCATGACACTGTCCACGGTTTCGGCCAACAGGTCAGATTTGAGATTGCGGCGCAAATCGCCGTCGGTGATGATGCCGATCAATTGGTTGTTTTTGCCGGTGACACCCACGCAGCCAAAGCCTTTTTTTGAAATCTGCATGATCGCCTCGGTCATCTGGGTGCCGCTTTCAACCAGTGGAATCCGGTCACCGGAATGCATGATATCGCGGATGTGGGTCAGGCTTGCGCCCAACTGGCCACCCGGGTGAAATGTACGAAAATCTCCCGCCGTAAATCCACGATTTTCAAGCAGGGCAATGGCCAGCGCATCGCCAATAGCCAATTGCATCAATGCCGATGTGGTTGGTGCCAGATTGTGCGGGCAGGCTTCTTGCTGTTTGGGCAGGGCGAGCACAATATCGGCCTCCCTGCCAAGGGTGGACTTGAGATTGGACGTGATGGCAATCAAAGGAATTTTGAAGCGCTTGGAATAGGCAAACACGCCTTTCAGTTCAGTGGTTTCGCCCGACCATGAAAGGGCAATGATTGCGTCATCGCGGCCGATCATGCCCAGGTCGCCATGGTTGGCTTCGGACGAATGAACAAAAAATGCCGGCGTTCCGGTGGAGGCGAGAGTTGCGGCAATTTTGGTGCCGATATGGCCGGATTTGCCGACACCGGTGACGATAACCCGCCCGCTGATTTGCCGGATGGTTTCAACCGCTTTGACAAACTCGTCAGAAAGCGGTGGCACCAGTTTGTCGGCAAGAGATGTCAATCCGGCCTGCTCGGTTTTTATGGTGCGTTTCGCAGAGTCGATTATCTCGTTTGCCGGCATGGAAGTTCCTTTATTGTTGTGCGGTTCTTAGCACTTTTCCGGGCAGAATCCAGCGGGTCATTTCGGACATTTGGAAAGAAAGCGTTAACCACAATTGTTTACCATTCGCTAACCCCTTGACCGGGGCGGTTTTTCCCGTGGCGTTTACGGGGAAATTTCGAAAATATTCAGCATTGCGTGACGTGTGGAACAGCCAGTAATTGCAAATCAGCTATCGGTCAGCCGTTCATCTTGTAACCACAAGTGGCGGGTGTTTGCGGCCGTTCTGCCGCTGGTTATATCTTTTGCATCGACATCATCAATTCTGGCGCAGGAAAACTCCCTGTTGCGACAGGGAACGGGACCCGCGGACCAGACAGATATCAGCGATGAATATCCAATCGAATTTCCCGATGTGAACGGTAATTCCACCTCGCCAGCCGACGCAAGGTCGAACCCCGTCGGCACTGATCCAGAAGATAGCCCGGGCCGCGCCTTGCGTCAGGGACCGGTTACCTATCGGGATTATGATGGCCGGTTTGATACGCGCAGCAATCTTCCAGCATCGACTGTACAGGGCGGCGGGGCACAGGATCAGGCCAACCCGTTTGCCGCCCAGGGGTTAAGGCTTGGTACGTTTGACCTGTTCCCGACACTGGAGCAGGGCATTGGATATACCACCAATGCGGATTTTACCGAAAACGGCAAACCGTCCAGTTATTCGCAAACGGCGGTTGGTCTGCGGCTGCAATCCAACTGGTCGCTGCACCAGTTTCAGGCGGAACTGGGCGCCACCTATCAGCGGTTTTTTAACGGCGAAAGCGACAATTTGCCAACCGCCAATGCCAATGCCTCGCTGCGCCTCGATGTCGGCCGCGACTTTGAGGCAACCATTCGCGGCTCTTACGGGCTGACCACCGAAAATGCCAGCAGCGCTAATCTGGTAACAGGCAGTACGGCCACTATTGTGGACCGGCCCAATGTTCACGCGCTCGCCGGCTCGCTGGAACTGGCCAGAACCCAGGGCAGGTTACGGTTTTCCCTGCGTGGTTCGATAGATCAAACCAGATACGAAGATGCCAATCTGAGCGACGGCACCAAATTATTGCAAGGTGATCGCAATAGCCGTCTGATTGCCGCCACCCTGCGCGCCTCTTACCAAGCCACCCCGGCGGTTGCGCCGTTTGTCGAAGCGACCATTGGCAAGCGGATATTTGATATCAAGGTTGATCGAAACGGCAATCAGCGCGACAGCAATACCCTTGCATTGCGCGGTGGGCTGGAGCTTGATTTTGGCGAAAAACTCACCGGGCAATTTGCCGTTGGTTATTCCACCGAAGAATTCAAAGACGCCAATATCAGTGATTTGAGCGGCTTTACCATCGATGGTTCGCTCAACTGGTCGCCGGTACGTTTGACCACTGTTACCGCGACAGCGGCCACAACATTGTCGGGATCAAGCAATGTCGATGACAACGGCTCGATCATATATTCATCCAGCCTCGGGATATCCCGACAGGTGCGACCGCGATTGACCATTGATGGCAATTTCACAGCCAGCCTGCAGGATTATGATACCAGTGGCAGGCGCGATGTGACCCTTGGTGCCAATGCCGGATATACCTACTGGTTCAACCGGTTTGTGGCGGCGACCGGAAGGTTGTCCTATCAAACGGTCAACAGCACCGAAGCCGGTAATTCCTACGATGTGGGAACTGTGCTGTTTGGTGTAAGGCTGCAGCGATAATTTTATCCTCGGCGTTCTGTG
>JALTNS010000260.1 GCA_027000565.1 Rhizobiaceae bacterium
GTGGTCGTTCAATCTCGTATATTAATGCCGCAAAGGCATCGTAGCGGCTAAGGTCAAAATTTGAAACCAATTTCGGCCTGCGATTGAAAAAAGATTAAAATAAAGTTAACGGCGCCGATTTTGGAGGGATTTGCAGGCCCGCCTGCTTAAAATTGTGTTTACCACGAAAGAAACATTTGCGCCAGATTAACGGCAATTCATCGTTTTTCCCCTATTTTGAAAATGCGGGAAATCTCATGGAGGGAAAGCTTGTGGCGATCCATCGTAAGCAACGAAAATCAGGACTGAAATGTGGCGTTGGGCGCAAGGCCAGTCCTGTCGATCTTGTCCATTTGTCGAGGCAAACTCTTGGTGACAGGGAACTTGAAAAGGAAGTGCTGAGCTTGTTTGTCAACCAGTCAACGCTTTATCTTCGCCGTTTGCAGGAAGCCAAATCTGCTAAGGAGCGCAAAAGTGTTGCCCATACAATCATGGGGTCTGCACGCGGGCTCGGGGCCTGGCAGGTTGCCGAGGAAGCAGCCAAAATTGAAGCATGTTGTTCGCAAAAATCAGTTAAAAAGGCCGATTGCGATGGGCTTGCCCATGCTGTGGATAACGCAAATGCCTATATCCGCGAATTGATGTGTTGAACGCAATTACCGCATTTTAATTCCACGCAACGCAATATCCGGTTAATACCACGCGACGCGATACCCTGCGGCATTTCAAACACGCTGCCGGGTGAAGGGCTTGACTCTGTCGGCAAGAATACTAAACCCGTCCGGTAATTATTCTTCCCCTGAGATAATGATTCCGGATCTTACAGACCATGCCCAAAATTACCTATGTCACGTCCGATGGAAAAAGCATTGAAGTTGATGCTGAAATCGGATCCACTGTTATGGAAAATGCCGTTAAAAACTCGGTCCCCGGTATTGAAGCTGAATGTGGTGGTGCCTGTGCTTGCGCTACCTGTCACGTTTATGTGGATGAAGCCTGGGCGGCAAAAACCGGTGAGCCCGAGGTAATGGAAGAAGATATGCTTGATTTTGCCTATGATGTGCAGCCGACATCAAGGCTGTCTTGCCAAATCAAGGTCGCAGAAGAACTGGATGGACTTGTGGTCAAGGTGCCCGAACGCCAGGCGTGAGGGCCAAGCGGTTGACGTTTGTCCGGGTCAACTTGAGCTTTGAGACGGCGATTATTGGCAGCTCATCGGCAACCCGCACCTGATTGAACGAACACCCTTTCAATTTGCAGGAAACAAGAACATGACATCGAATGCACAATTCCCAATGATCGAAACGGATGTGGTGATAATCGGTGCCGGGCCCGTCGGCCTGTTTGCTGTGTTCGAATTGGGTCTGCTCGATTTGAAATGCCATTTGATCGACATCCTCGATCGTCCCGGTGGTCAGTGCGCCGAGCTGTACCCGGAAAAACCTATTTACGACATTCCCGCCTGGCCGGTTATATCCGGCCACGATTTGACCGAACGCCTGCTGGAGCAAATTGCACCGTTCAATCCGGAATACCACTATAACAGGATGGTTACCGGCCTCAAAAAGCAGGACGATGGATCTTTCATAGTAGAAACCGACGAAAACGAGCGGTTCCATTCGAAAGTTGTGGTGATTGCCGCAGGCGGTGGCGCATTTCAACCCAAACGCCCGCCGGTGCCGGGAATTGGAGAGTTTTAGGAATAATCCTTATTCTATTCGGTGCGCCGGATGGAGGAGTTCCGCGATCAGGATCTGCTGATCGTTGGCGGTGGTGACAGCGCGCTTGACTGGACCCTCAATCTTCAGCCGCTGGCGAAATCGATCACCCTGGTTCATCGCCGCGAAGAATTTCGTGCCGCACCCGATAGCGTGAAAAAAATGCATGCTCTTGTGGACGAGGGCAAGGTCAAGCTGCACATCGGGCAGATTTCAGAGCTTCACGGCAATGACGGTGTTCTCGACAAGGTCACCATAAAAGCAAAGGACGGCGGGCTGAGCGAAGTGAAGGTTGATCGGCTGTTGCCATTTTTCGGCCTGACCATGAAACTTGGACCGGTTGCTGATTGGGGGCTGAATCTCAACGAAAACCTGATCACCACCGATACCGAAAAATTTGAAACGTCTGAGGCCGGTATTTACGCGATCGGCGATATCAACACCTATCCTGGAAAGTTGAAGCTCATTCTGTCCGGGTTCCACGAAGCGGCGCTCATGGCTCAGGCTGCAAAAAAATATATCGCGCCGGATGAGCGGATTATCTTTCAATATACCACATCATCGACAAAACTGCAGAAAAAGCTTGGGGTTTAACCCCGCTCGATACCCCGTTGAAGACGCGTAAGCCGGCCTCTCTCGCGATCGTCAAACCGCTTGTTGCGCCTGGTACTTTGACGGTGGAGCTTTTTGTCGAGTCTTTTACCCGCACGCCTTAACTCAAAGCAATTCTTGCGCGGAGCGAGTTTCTGCAATCCGCTGGTCAGGTGTCTGGCAAATGTCATGTAATTCCTGCCATGGGTCAGTTCGTGGCGATGGAGGATTTTGTAGACCTGCTTCCATTTGGATAGAAACCGAGGAGAAATCCGTTTTTCATTTTCCAGTCGTGGCATTGTGTAGGTGATGCGCATTTTCACCAATGCACGTTTTACCGAGCATTTTCCGTGTTGTCGTTTGAATTCCAGTTTCCATTGATAGTCGCGTCGCGAGGTAGCCCATACCCTTCGCCCATGAACACCAAATTGTGGGCCGCGGCGCAACATCTGTCGCGAAATATCGCGAAATCGCGTTGCACGAAAATTATAATGTTTAGTACGGGTTTTGATTGTCAGGGCAGCGGCTTGAACCGGTGAAATAAATGGCACATCAAGTCCGAAAACCAGCACTGATACCGCAATCACCGCAATGGTCATAAACCGTATTCGAAAAAGGAAACTCATCGATTACTCACAGGCCACGCATAACAATTAAGAAGTAGTCAGGATTTTTTTCGCTTTGCCAATCGCGCAAATTTTCTTTTTTCCGAAGCATCAAAAGAAATTTGCGCTCGCTCATGTTTTTTCAACGCGCGGATAATAATTCTTTTGACAATTTTGCCCGTCGCATCACAGGATCGTTTGGTTTTGAGTGAAATCAAACGTTTTTCGATCTGTTTGGCGTGTTTTTCAGCTATGGTAACATGCACCGCCTCATGCAGACGGGTATAACGATCAAGACTGTCCCAGGTTTGTGCGAGTTCCCCACCGGCATTTTTGCGGTTTTTCCATTGCGGCAATACCACCGTTGCCCGCACCTTGATGCGCGCCCGGCTAACCATGCACCCGCCCACCAGGGGCTGGAACGAAATGTCGGGTGTCATGCTGATATTGGCGACCGCGACCGCATGTTCCGAGCCATTTATCTTTGGCCCCTTGTTTTTGATTTCCTGGTAGTTCTGATGTAGTGTGGTGTCGTCAAACTGATAATAATGATGGGTAACCGAGGTGTTTGCTGTCGACACAGAGCAGCCAAGGCCCCCAATACCGGCAGCAGCAAATGTTGCAATCAACAGGTTTTTGATGGTTATAACAGCCAGTTCCAGCACTCCTTCCCGCGCGGAATGATAGCCATTTACTTTGAAACTGCAAGCATTCGGATGTGCAACAAGGGTAGAAATACAGTTGTCAGCTTAAAACCCGCTGTTCCTTCCAGATGTTTTCCACTGATTGCGATGGCTCGGTCGGCAAAATTCGAGCAAGAAACAGAGAAATTACCGCATTGCCGGCACCGGCCAAAAATACCGCGGCAAATGACAAAAACCCCGGTATTTCGCGAATTGACTGCTGAATACCAATTTCGCGTCCGGTAAAATCCAGAACATACAGGCGAAATTGTTCATCAAACTGTTCCACGAGGCAAATGCCAACTGCATTGCAGCCGCCATCAACAACAATGCAGGACTGCGCCAGTCTGATCGTGGCGGCCTTGTTTGGGATGGGCTGCCGTTTGACGGAATTGGAGAGGTATCCATTAGGCAGCGCTAACAGTTATTGTCGTTATGGGTAAACCGCAATTATTTGGCGTAAATCCAATAGATGAGAGACACAGTGACAAACACATGATAAGGGCGGCTCCAAATGTGGGATACTCAACCTTGGCACCAGATCCTGATCGTTGGAATTGATCGTGAACAAAACTGCGTCAAAAATCGACTGGTTTAAGCCTCGTCCCTGGCAATTGGCACACGGGCGCGAAATCTTGCTTGGCCCTGAGGCAATCATCATGGGTATTGTCAACGTCACACCGGACTCGTTTTCTGATGGCGGTGAATATGTTAACCCGCAAACAGCCGTGGATGCCGCATTGAGGATGGTGGAGGAGGGCGCCTCAATCATTGATGTCGGCGGTGAATCGACCAGGCCAGGTGCAGCACCGGTGGATGGTGATGCCGAACTATCCCGGGTATTGCCGGTGATCGAATTGCTTGCCCGAAAAAGCAATGTGGTGATCTCAATAGACACCTACCGTGCATCAACCGCATTGGCTGCTGTTAATGCTGGAGCGCATATTATCAACGATGTGTGGGGCCTGCAAAAAGACCTCAAAATGGCCGAATCTGTAGCAGATTCCGGTGCCGG
>JALTNS010000261.1 GCA_027000565.1 Rhizobiaceae bacterium
ATATTGCCCGTCATCTGGCCCGCCACGGCATCAAGACAAGGGTTGAACATCAAACAATTCCGGATTTTCCGGTCGACACCTCGATATTGAACTATTTGTCGGATGAAGGTGCTGACCTTTTGGTCATGGGGGCATTCAGCCATTCGCGTTTGCGCGAAAAAGCCTTTGGTGGCGTGACCAATACAATCTTGCAGCAGATGACCACGCCGGTGCTGATGGCAGAATAGGGTGGGGCTTGGACTGTTTCACGTTTATACGGAAACAGTCTGGCCGCAAGGCGGCCCGGCGCTTGTGCGCCGCCCCCGCGGAGGCCATGCGCAGCACGAATGGCCGTGAGCGAATTAATACGAGAGTGATCCAATCGATCTGTGAACCGCTCTGGTTGCCAAAATCACGTCCAGCCACGGCAAAGCGGCTGGCTTCAGTGCAATAAATTAATGCGCTTCGATCTGTGCTGCCGGTTTGGCCAGTTCTTTGGCGGCGGCGACCATGGCTTTTTGTACTTTTTCAAAAGCACGAACCTCGATCTGGCGCACGCGCTCACGTGAAATTCCGAACTCAGCGGAAAGTTGTTCCAGTGTCATGGAATCCTCCGAAAGCCTGCGTGCCTCGAAAATTCGCTGCTCGCGTTCATTCAGCACTTCCATGGCGTCTTTCAGCATTTCACGGCGAGATTCCAACTCATCCTGCTTGATCAGGGTTTGTTCCTGGCTTTCGCTGTCGTCAACCAGCCAGTCCTGCCATTGGCCGGATTCGCCATCAGCCGAGCGGATGGGTGCGTTTAACGATGCATCACCCGACAGCCGCTGGTTCATCGATTCAACTTCGCCTTCGCTAACGCCGAGAGTTTTGGCGATTTGCTCGACGTGTTCGTGTTTCATTGAACCGCCCTCAATGGCTTTGATCTTGCCCTTGAGTTTGCGCAGGTTGAAAAACAGCCGTTTCTGATTGGCGGTAGTGCCCATTTTGACAAGGCTCCACGAACGCAGCACATATTCCTGGATTGAGGCCTTGATCCACCACATGGCATAGGTGGCCAGCCGGAAACCGCGCTCCGGGTCAAATTTTTTCACCGCCTGCATCAACCCGACATTACCTTCGGAAATGACTTCGCCAATCGGCAGGCCATAACCACGATAGCCCATGGCAATTTTGGCGACCAGCCGCAGGTGTGATGTTACCAGCTTGTGCGCCGCATCACGGTCATCGTGCTCGGCATATCGCTTGGCCAGCATATATTCCTGCTGCGGCTCAAGCATTGGAAACTTGCGAATTTCGTCCATGTACCGCGAAACGCCATCGCGTCCGGATGTCAAAACAGGTAAATTCGATTTAGTCATTATAGGCCCTCCATCTAAAACTTGCCCCGCTCGGGATTTAAAGCGGGAGAAATGCTGCAAATTCAGCTTCCATCGTTAGTTAACGATTATATAGGTATAATTTGGGCGAAATCACGTAAATAAAATTAAAAATTCGTTAGATTGTCGAAAATTCATCAACTACAACCTGTAAATCGGACGGTAACGGGCTGGAAAACTCGATATATTCACCACTGGCCGGGTGGGAAAAGCCCAGATTTCGGGCATGCAGCGCCTGCCGGTCGAGTTTGGTGATTTTGGACTGCAATTTTTGTGGCAGATTGTTCACTTTCGTTTGAAAATGCCTGCCATATTCCTGATCACCTACCAGCGGGTGACCAATATGGGCCATGTGAACCCGTATCTGGTGGGTGCGACCAGTTTCCAGCGCACATTCAATCAGCGATGCAACCGGGTCGCGGTTGTTCGCCTCGCCATAGATTTGTGAAATGGTAAAATGGGTGATCGCCTGTTTGGCATCGAGGCGGTCTTCGTCAACCACGGCGCGTTTGAGCCGGTTTTGTGGATGACGGCCAAGAGGTGCATCAACACTGCCCTTGTGACGGGCGGGCATGCCCCAGACCAGTGCCAGGTAGTGACGTTTGAGCGGGCCGTTGCGGCCATGGTCGGCAAACTGGGCAGTCAGCCCCTGATGGGCGTTGTAGGTTTTGGCGACAACCATCACGCCGCTGGTATTTTTATCAAGCCGGTGGACAATGCCCGGACGTCGCACGCCGCCAATGCCGGAAAGACTGGCACCACAATGAAATAACAGGGCATTGACCAGAGTGCCGGTCCAGTGCCCCGGGGCGGGATGAACCACCATTCCGGCCGGTTTGTTGATGACAATCAGGTGTTCGTCTTCATAAAGCACGTCGAGTGGAATATTTTCCGGCACCGGCTCGGCCGGTTCAGGTGCCGGCATGGTGAAATCGATCACATCGCCCGATTTCAGCTTCTGGCTGGTACCTTTCGGGCTTTTGCCATTGACCAGCACATGGCCGCTGCGCACCAGTGCCTGAACCCGGGCGCGGGAGAAATTATCTCCGGCATTGGCGGAAATATATTTGTCCAGCCGTTTGCCTGCGGCATCATCTGTGGCAATGAGCTGTTTCTTTACTGGCATATCGTCGCTGTTCACGCTAACACCGCGCGGTAATTCATCGAACAGGGACGAAATAACATGGTTGAACCTGCCGCCATTGATGTTGATGACGACAAGCCGCTTGACCCGGAAGTGGAAAATATTCGCCGCCGCATGATGAGGCTCCTGGTTGTATCGTTCGGCAGTATGCTGATTGGCCTTATGGCGGTCCTTGGGGCGATTGTCTACAAAATCAATACCGCTGAAGATGATGTGGCACCTGCTACCAATGTGCAGCAGCTTGTTCCTGGTGAACTGGCAAAGGGCAATATAAATCTGCCCAAAGGCGCGACACTGGTGAGCTCCAGTCTCAGTGGTTTGCAGGTGTTGCTGACGGTTAAATATGCCGATGGCAGCCTGCATCTGATCGTTTTCGACATGAAAAATGCCAAGATTGTCGCAGACTACACTGTGACACAATAATCCCCGGGGTGAGAATTGGTCACAGCTGTTTTGCCAGTTTATTTGCTCACAGAGGTTGAATGCACCTCTCTTTAACCATAAATTGACGACTGAATCGCCGATGCAAATTTGCCGGTGAAACTCTTGTCGGGAAGCGAATTTATGATGGAAGCCATCAAGCCGGTGTCACCGGATATCAATCAGGATGAAATGAGCGAAAATACCCGACATGTAATTGCTGTCATGAAGGCTATGTCCCATGAAGTGCGGCTGATGCTGTTGTGGCATCTGACCAAAGGCGAAAAAACCGTATCACAACTGGCCGAACTTCAGGGACTGGAGCAATCGACAATTTCTCAACAGCTGGCCCGTTTGCGGCTGGAAGGACTGGTCAAGGGCAGGCGTCAGGGGCGGGCGATTTATTATCATCTGAACGACCAGCGGGCACAAAACCTGATTGAAATTATCTGCTCTATGTATTGCGCATCAAAGGTTGCCTGATCTGCAGCCTGTAATTGTGCTCTGAAATTCGGCCGGTGTATAAAGGCGTCCAACAGGGCAAAAACCTTGACTGAAACCGATCAGCCCAAACTTGAAATCAACCGGCCAGAACTGTGGTCAGCCCATATTCCGGTGTTAAAAACCGATGGTCATAAATATGATCGCGGTCATTGTGTGGTGCTTTCAGGCGGGCCTTGCTATACCGGGGCTGCGCGATTGGCCGCCGGTGCTGCACTTCGTGCCGGTTCCGGCCTGGTTACTCTATATTCTCCTCCCAATGCAGTGCTGGTGAATGCGGCCCATTTAACCGCAGTCATGATCCGGTCAATCGCCGGGCCGGAGGCCGCTGCCAATGCGCTTGGGGATAAAAGAATCACCGCTGTTGTTGCCGGGCCGGGTTTGGGAACTGGTGAAAAAACCTGTTTGATGGTCGAGGCAATTTTGTCCGGCAATCAAAGTGTGGTTCTGGATGCCGATGCCCTGACCAGTTTCAGGGATCAGCCGACACGGTTGTATTCAGCTATTCAAAAGCGGACTGCGCCGGTGATATTAACCCCCCACATGGGCGAGTATTGCGCATTGTTTGGTGGTCGGTCTGCAATCACCGCAAAGGAACGCTTTAATGCTGCATTGGCTGCTGCAGCAACCAGCGGTGCCCATGTGGTGCTCAAAGGGGCCGGCACCCTGGTGGCATCGCCCGCTGATGCAACAGGCGTGCAACGGATCAGCGGTTGTGACAGCGCGCCGAAATGGTTGGCAACGGCGGGTTCAGGCGATGTGCTGGCCGGAATAATCGGTGGATTGCTGGCCCGGGAAATGCCTGCATTTGAGGCGGCGTCCTGCGCGGTCTGGCTGCACGGGGAGGCCGCCAATCACAGTGGACCAGCATTAATTTCAGAGGATCTCGACGCGGGCTTGAAAACCGCGATCGGTAATCTGGTGAAGAAGTTGCCCGGTTGAGCGAGCAATTTACCGCATATTGGTTTTGGTCAATACCGCATCCAGCGCAGTTTCAAGATTTGCAACAGTGCGGTCGATATTGTGCAATTTGTCGAGACCAAAAAGCCCAAGGCGAAAAGTTGACCAGCCATCTCCCTCGTCACATTGCAAGGGTACACCCGCTGCGATCGGCATGCCTTCAGCGGCAAATTTTTTACCGTTTTGGATATCAGGGTCGTCG
>JALTNS010000262.1 GCA_027000565.1 Rhizobiaceae bacterium
ACGGCAAAAATGGCTGGTTGGAATATCAGGTGGCAAGGATTCTTACGGCATGCTTGCATTGTTGCTGGACTTGCAGTGGCGCGGGCTTCTGCCTGTCGATCTGATTGCCTGCAATCTCGATCAGGGTCAGCCGAACTTTCCCAAACAAGTGTTGCCGGAATGGCTCAAACGCCACGATATCGAGCACCGCATCGAATATCAGGATACCTATACGGTCGTAACCGATAAATTACCCGACACGGCTACATATTGCTCGCTTTGTTCGAGATTGCGGCGTGGTCATCTTTATCGTGTGGCACGGGAAGAGGGGTGTGATGCACTTGTCCTTGGCCACCATCGGGAAGATATTCTCGAAACATTTTTCATCAATTTGCTGCATGGCGGCAGGCTTGCAACCATGTCGCCAAAACTGATTAACGACGAGGGCGATATAATGGTAATGCGCCCGCTTTCGTTGTGTGCGGAGGCTGACCTTGAAAAATTTGCATCTGCCATGCAATTTCCGATTATTCCGTGCGATCTTTGCGGATCTCAGGATGGATTGCAGCGCAATGTACTGAAAAAGATGCTTGCAGATATTGAAACCCGTATGCCGGGTCGAAAAGAATCGATGATCAGGGCAATGACAAATGTGCGACCAAGCCATTTGCTCGATAACAAGCTGTTTGATTTTGCTGAATTTGGATTGAGCGAAAATTGAGCACGATCAGGATTCCGATTGATCTGCTCATGAAAAAGCCACCGGCAACTGCCGATGGCTCTTAAATTCGAACTATTCTGCAGGATTTTTAATCAGGCGACGGCTTTGCCGTTCATAACAATGCCCTTTTCAGTCAACAACTGTTGCAATTCACCTTGCTGAAACATTTCGCGGACAATATCGCACCCGCCGACGAACTCACCTTTGACGTAAATTTGCGGAACAGTTGGCCAGTTGGTGAAATCCTTGATGCCCTGACGCAAGTCATCGTCTTCAAGCACATTAATGCCTTTATATTCGACACCAAGATAGTCAAAAATTTGCGCCATCTGGCCTGAAAATCCACATTGTGGGAAAGCTGGCGTGCCCTTCATAAAGACCACTACGTCATTGGTCTTGATCTGATTTTCGATGAATGCCTGCATGCTCATGAGATTTCCTTTCTGATGCCGGAGTGCTCCGGTTTTCAATACTGTGATATATTCAAACTATCTAATACGTTTTTTGGTCCCGGTTGTCCATACCGGACTATTTTGGCTCATATCGACATAAAACCGATTATTCTGGTGCGCTTGTCTGCAAGGCCAGCGCGTGCAACTGACCACCCATATTGCCCTTCAATGCCTGATAGATCATCTGGTGTTGCTGAACACGGCTTTTTCCGCGAAAACTTTCCGATACAACCTCGGCAGAATAATGATCTCCATCACCGGCCAAGTCGCGGATAGCAATTTTTGCGTCCGGCAACGCCTCTTGAATCATTCTCTCAATTTCACTCGCGTCCATTGCCATGGGTCAGTTCTCCTTGTTGATGCTGTCCACACCGGCCATATATTCCGGCAACCAATTTTCATGGGCCGCACGCATTTCGTCAACTGATATGGTGATTTTACCATCAATCGTCAATGTATCACCACCAAATTCACCCAGTTGTTGAAACGACACGCCTGCGGCCTCTGCATTCGCCGCAAACATGTTGGCATAATCGTTATTGACGCTGACCAGATATCGCGACTGGTCCTCGCCAAATAAAGCGGCATGGGGTTGTTCACTTTCAATGTTCATACGTGCACCCAAATGCGAAGCCATGCACATTTCAGCAATTGCAATCGCCAGCCCGCCGTCTGAAATATCATGACATGCGGTAATGTATTCGGTAACGATCGATGTGCGAACAAACTCGCCGCGCGCCCGTTCGGTGATCAAGTCAACCGGCGGTGGCGTGCCGTCTTCGCGGCCAAACAATTCGCGCAAATAGAGTGATTGTCCCAAATGGCAGGCTTCCTGTCCAATCAGAAATATGATGTCGCCGTCAACGGCACTGCCAATGCCCACACATGTTCGATAATCATCGATCAAGCCAACTCCGCCAATAGTCGGTGTTGGTAAAATCGCTTGTCCCTGGGTTTCGTTGTAAAGTGAAACATTGCCGGATACTATGGGCATGGCGAGGGCTGTGCAGGCTTCAGAAATTCCTTCAATCGCCCGCACGAGCTGGCCCATAATTTCCGGTTTTTCCGGATTGCCAAAATTAAGATTGTCGGTTGCCGCAATCGGTTCGGCTCCGACCGCGCAGAGATTGCGATAACACTCGGCAACCGCCTGTTTGCCGCCTTCAAATGCATCAGCTTCACAGTAGCGCGGGGTCACGTCACAGGCAAAGGCAAGCGCCTTGGTCGCATGCCCTTCAACCCGCACAACACCGGAATCACCGCCCGGCGTTTGCAGGGTATTGGCTTGAATGAGCGTGTCATATTGTTCATAGACCCAGCGTTTTGAGGCAATGTCGGGCGAAGCCAAAAGTTCGAGCAGTGCTTTTGAATAATTGTCAGCTTGCGGCACCTGTTCGGCCGACAAGTCGTTGTGCAGTTCCGTGGTGATATAAGGGCGGTCATATTCCGGCGCTTCATCACCAAGTTTCTTGATCGGCAGATCAGCAACTTCATCACCATGACGCAGAACGCGGAACCGCAAATCGTCGGTGGTTTTGCCAACAATTGCAAAATCCAGACCCCATTTTGTGAATATATCGGCTGCGGTGGCCTCATGCTCAGGCCGCAAAACCATCAACATGCGTTCCTGACTTTCTGAAAGCATCATCTCGTAGGCACTCATGTTTTTTTCGCGGCATGGCACCTTGTCGAGATCAAGTTCAATGCCAAGGTCGCCCTTTGCGCCCATTTCAACCGCAGAACAGGTGAGACCGGCAGCCCCCATATCCTGAATGGCGATCACCGCGCCGGACGCCATTAATTCAAGGCAGGCTTCGAGCAGGCATTTTTCTGTAAATGGATCGCCGACCTGAACCGTCGGGCGTTTTTCGTCGATATCATCATCAAACTCAGCCGATGCCATGGTTGCGCCACCAACCCCGTCGCGTCCGGTTTTGGCACCAAGATATACGACCGGCAGGCCGACGCCTTCGGCTTGCGAAGTGAATATCTGGTCCGCCTTGGCAAGCCCGGCTGCAAAGGCATTGACCAGAATATTGTCGTTGTATCGGGCGTGGAAATTAACTTCACCGCCGACAGTCGGCACGCCAAAGGAATTGCCATAACCGCCAATTCCGGCTACTACCCCGGCCACAAGGTGGCGGGTTTTGGGATGGTCAGGCTCACCAAATCGCAATGCATTCATAGCCGCGATCGGCCTTGCGCCCATGGTGAACACATCGCGCAGAATTCCGCCAATTCCGGTGGCGGCTCCCTGATAGGGTTCGATGTATGAAGGATGATTGTGGCTTTCCATTTTGAAAACAACCACGTCACCATCACCGATATCTACCACGCCGGCATTCTCGCCAGGCCCGAGGATTACCCGTTTACCCTCGGTCGGCAGGGTTCGCAGCCATTTTTTGGAAGATTTATAAGAACAATGTTCGTTCCACATGGCCGACCAGATGCCAAGTTCGGTGAAACTTGGTTCGCGACCGGTGAGTTCCAGAATGCGCTGCCATTCATCATCTGAAAGCCCATGATCGGCAATCATTTCCGGGGTGATTGTAATGTCATTTTTTAAGGTCATAGGTATTTTAATTTCAGCAGCCTGTACCGCCACCTGCCCATTTGTTAATTAAACCCTGAATGCGCGGTCCGTCCTTGGTGTCAAGAAGCGGGCCAAATGTCGAAACGCCTGCTATGCCAACAATGCGTTCGGCCTGAACTACAAGCGTTGGCAAGCCTTTGGGGTTGTTTTTTGGAACAATGAGAATGCGCGGGCGTCCGGCGGGCGAATTCAGTTCGGTAGCCATCCTGAATTTTGCAAAAGCCGGGTCTTTGTTGATAAACCAGCATGATTGCGCCTGCCGGGCAATCTTGACCATAATTGATTGCGGGCTAGGCCCCTTGGGTGCTCTGTTGCCGGTTTGCTGGCATGCCGCCAGAATGACGGCAAGACTTGAAACTGCAATAATGTTGAAACTGTTCAAGCTGCAATCTCCAGTGCGCTTTCAAATAGACCGCGTCCGTCCAGCCCGCCGTGAGCTTCTTCAATCAGGTTTTCCGGATGGGGCATCATGCCAAGCACATTTCCCGCATTGTTGATAATGCCGGCAATATTAAGGATTGAACCGTTCGGGTTAGTGTTTTCAGCATAGCGAAAAACCACACGGTTGTTGCCCTCAAGTTGCTCCAGTGTATTTTCGTCGGCAAAATAATTACCGTCATGGTGGGCAACCGGACAACGAATGACTTCTCCGGAGGTGTACCGGTTGGAGAACCGGGTATTGGCATTAACGACCTTCAGTTTAACCTCCCGGCACACAAAGTTGAGATTGGCATTGCGCATCAGGGCACCTGGCAAAAGGCCGGCCTCGGTCAAAATCTGAAATCCATTGCAAATGCCGATTACCGGCACTCCGGCACTGGCTGCC
>JALTNS010000263.1 GCA_027000565.1 Rhizobiaceae bacterium
GGACACTAGTCAACTATTTGAATCTAGTGTGGTTTACGGATTTGAAGTTCCCTTGCGAAGTTGTTGCACTAATGAAAGGAACTTCAAATCCACCACACTAGCGAAGCAGTGCGCTGACCAGCAATCGAATCGCGATGAGTGTCAGGATAATTTTCAACCCGGTTCGAAACATGTGTTCCGGCAGCCGGTTAAGAACAATTTTGCCGGCATATGTTCCGGCAAACCCGAATAACAGCATGGCGACCAGCAACGGGATGTAAGGCCCAAAGGCAAATCCGAGAAAGCCGAACACGGCAATTTTCAGCAAATGCTGAATGCTCATTAACATCGCATGGGTGGCGACCACCTGCGCGCGTTTGGAGGTGGCCGCAGCAACAAAGGGGGCAATCAGCGGTCCGGTTGCACCGACAAACATGGTGGTGAATGCACCAATCGCTCCGATGCCAAAAAATGTCAGATTACCGGGATTGTGAGCTGTAAATTTTGGCGCCCATGTGGCGTAGATAATGAACAGCGCCAATACAATTTGTAAAACCGGCAAGGGCAGGGCAACCACCAGCTTGCCGCCAATCACAGCCCCGAGCAAGGTTCCAGCCAGAAATACCGGCACAATCGCCAGCAGCACGTTGCGTGCCATTATAATTGTTCGCCCGATATTGGAACCCAGTTGAACCACCCCGTGCACCGGTATCAATATGGCTGGCGGTAAAAACAGGGCCATCGTTGCCAGAACCAGCACCCCCCCGCCAATGCCCATCGATGCAGAGATAAAGCTGCCTAAAAACGACACGCCGCAAAGCATCAGGAATACGCCCGGCCCGATGCCGGTATTCTGGAGGAAGAACTGGGAATATGTCTCAACAATCATCGAATGATGGCATCCGTTGCCAGAGGGGTTGCGAGTGTTATCCGGTCAACTCGCTCAATGCGACTGCGCGCTTTTGTTTAACCGAGAGAAGGGCTGCCTCAGCCAGTACCAGTGCCTGCAATCCATCTTTGGCATCGGGTGCAATAGCAATGCCCTTCTCAATGCCTTCTATAAAGGCCGAGATTTCGGCCGCATAGGCTTCAAGATAGCGGGTCATGAAAAAATCATGCAGCGGTGGGCGGGTGAACCCTGTTGCACCGGCCCGTTCAATCGACACCGGTCGCTGGTTTTCTGCCCGTACCATGCCTTTTGAGCCATGGACTTCTATACGCTGGTCATAACCATAGGTGGCGCGACGCGAGTTTGAGATCGAGCAGTGAATGCCTGATGCGGTTGTTATTATAATGCTGGCGCTGTCAAAATCACCGAGCGTTGAAATCTTCGGGTCCGTCAGCACCGAAGCTGTTGCATATATATGGGTGGGTTCTTCCGGCAACAAAAAACGCGCCATATCAAAATCATGAATCGTCATATCCTTGAATATGCCGCCGGAGGATCTGATATAATCAGCCGGAGGGGCGCCGGGATCGCGCGATGTTATCTGTATCATCTCCACATTGCCGATGTCGCCGTCGCTGATGGCCTGTTTAAGTGCGAGAAAATGCGGATCAAACCGCCGGTTAAGCCCGACCATAAACCGGATGCCGGTATTGTTGACGATGTTGACGCAGGCACGCACCCTGTCGAGGTCAAGATCTATCGGTTTTTCGCAAAACACCGCCTTGCCCGCATTGGCAAGTATTTCAATCAGCTCAGCGTGGGTGTCGGTTGGCGTGCAAATCACCACTGCATCGATGTCATCAGCGTTGGTAATGTCGTCTAAATCGCGGATTTCGCAACCGGTGTGCCGGTAATTCTGTGCCAGATTTTGTGCAGTTTCCCGGTTTGCATCATACAGGGCAGCGAGAATTGCATTATTGTTTGACACAATTGCCTTGGCGTGAACGGTGCCGATGCGCCCGGCGCCGACTATTGCGAATCGAACTGTCATATTAACTTCTTTATTTGTTGAAACCTGTTCTGGCGACCGCGATCATGGCGGTGCAATTTCAGCTGTGCAAGCCCGAAATCGGCCTATTCCTCACCAATCATGGCCAAACGCCTTTACTGACTGTGATTCTTGGGATTTCACTGCAACATGTCCCAACTGTGGATAATTTAACGCAAAATCTGTAAATTGATCACGGAATTTAAGAGTATGTTAACCGCAATTGAGCGGATTGACGCAAAAACCGTGTCATTTGTGCAACAGCGAAAACTAGATTGCCTTTTGAGACCCGATAATAGAAAATTGGCTATTGTGCTCAGCGCGTGGGTGAATATTGTGCACTTCAGGAACCGGGCGCATTTGTGTCTGACCTGCTTCGACGGACCTAAGGTCCACTAAATTGGACAATTCGTCCTGAAATATGTTTTTTGACTGGAGATCAGAACATGAAACTTAAGAGCCTTCTTCTCGGTTCTGCTGCTGCAATGATGGCAGTTTCCTCAGTATCCGTGGCTAATGCTGCTGATCCTGTGGTTGCTGCTGAGCCAGAACCAATGGAATATGTTAAAGTCTGCGATACCTATGGTAAAGGCTTTTTCTACATCCCAGGTACCGAAACCTGCCTGAAATTCAGCGGTTATATCCGTTCTGAGTTTATCTACACAGACACTGGTGCCGTTAATGGTGAAACAACTGACTGGCGCTATCGCGGTCGTTTGAACATCGATGCCCGTAACGACACAGACTGGGGCGTACTTCGCTCACAGCTGCGTATTCAGGGTGATGGCCGTGGGGGCGGGGACGCCAACGCTGCTCTTGACCGCGTATTGATCAGCATTGGCGGTCTGCGTCTTGGTTATTCCGACACCTTCTGGACCACAAACAGTGGTTATGGTTGGGGTTATGCTGCCAACGATGGTTATTACAACTATGACCAGGCTGTATTCCTTGATTACACCTTCAAAGGTAACGGTTTCTCCGCTACAATCGGTGTTCAGGATTCTGTAAGCGCTGCTGCAGTGCCACTTTCCGGTGCTGTTGTAACCAGCTCTGATGTATATGATCCATATGCCGGCATTTCCTATGCAGGCAGCTGGGGTCGTATCGCCGGTACTATCATCTATGATACGCTTCCAAACGAGCTCGCATGGAAAGTTTCTGTCAGCATTTCCGCAATCGAAAATGTTGGTATCCGTGCATGGTATGCAGCTGATAGCGGCGGCACAATCTACGTAACTGGTTACGTGGCTCCTGCTGTTGAGTGGGAATGGGGTGCAGACATCTCCTACAATGTGAACTCACAGTTCACCGTATGGGCTGGCTATACTGACGCTGACTTCGTTAACGCTGGTCGCTTTGGACTTGGTGCACGCTGGAACCCGGTTTCCGGTCTGTCCATCCGTCCTGAAGTTCTCTTCGGCGAAGGCGACTATGTGCAGGCTCGCCTGCGCGTCGTACGCTCTTTCTAATCAGTTAATCTGATTTGAAATACTGAAAGCCCGGCAGGCAACTGCCGGGCTTTTTGCTGTCTGATTCAAACTGATATGAATTGTGTTGCACCATATTGCCCAAACTTCTGCTTGACTTGATCTTGCAAAACCAGCAACTAGCAGCGAATCCGGTACATCCAGCACAAGTGAGAAAGATCCATGGTTGACACCACAAAATTCGCGCTGACTTTTCCCGGGCAGGGCAGTCAAACCATTGGCATGGGCAAAGCGGTTGCTGATGAGTTTGCAGAAGCCAAAGCCGTTTTTGACGAAGTTGACGAGGCGCTTGGTGAAAAACTGTCCTCTGTCATATGGGGCGAATCGATTGAAGAATTGACCATGACCACAAATGCCCAGCCGGCCTTGATGGCTGTCAGTCTTGCTGTATTGCGGGCAATGGAATCCAGGGGTTTTGAAACCGGCAGGGCAAAATTTGTTGCCGGGCATTCGCTGGGTGAATATTCCGCCCTTGCAGCAGCCGGGGCAATATCCATTGCCGACACGGCGCGATTGTTGCGAATTCGCGGTCAGGCCATGCAAAATGCCGTGCCGGTTGGTATTGGTGCAATGGCGGCAATTATCGGTCTGGAAAACGATAGCCTCGTTGTCATCTGTAATGAAATATCCAACGATGCCGGTTCGGTTCAGATCGCCAACGATAACGGTGGCGGACAATTGGTAATATCGGGCCACAGGGAAGCCGTCGAACAGGCGTGTGAGGCAGCAAAAAGCGCTGGTGCAAAACGGGCCTTGATACTGCCGGTATCGGCACCGTTTCATTCGGTGTTGATGCAGCCGGCAGCCGAAGTCATGAAAAAAGCGTTGGACGAAGTGCAGATCAACAGCCCGAGTGTGCCGCTGGTTGCCAATGTGCTCGCGCGGCCAATCAGCAACCCAGACGAAATTCGCAAACACCTGGTTGAACAGGTAACAGGCCGGGTCCGCTGGCAGGAAAGTGTATCCTTTATGGCTGGCGAAGGTGTGGACACATTGCTGGAAATTGGTGCCGGCAAGGTGTTGACCGGGCTTGCCCGTCGCATCGATCGTTCGCTTGCAGGCAGGGCTATTAACAGCCCGGAAGATATAGAAGCGGTACTTGAATCACTTTGACAAGTGGTAGAGGAATCACATTAAC
>JALTNS010000264.1 GCA_027000565.1 Rhizobiaceae bacterium
CAGCAGTGTCGCATAAAGGGCAGGCACACCAAAATATATTGTTGGTTTTGCCTGCTCAAATGTCTCAAGCACCGATTGCGGTGTTGGCCTGCCCGGCAGCAAAACGGACGTGGCGCCAACCGACAGGGGGAAGGTCATGCCATTGCCAAGGCCATAGGCAAAAAACAGTTTGGCCGCGGAAAATGTCACATCGTCCTCGCGAATGCCGAGCACCTGTTTTCCGTAAGTATCAGAGGTCGCCTGAAGGTTTGAATGCAGATGGCAGACCCCCTTGGGCATGCCGGTTGAACCGGATGAATACAGCCAGAATGCCACTTCATCGGGCGAGGCTTCACAGGTTTCAGTGCTGCTTAAACCCGCAAGCGCGCCCTCAAATGTGGCAAGATTATCAGCTTCGCCTCCAACCACAAATACCTGTTCCAGGAATGGCAGCCCGGAGAGAAAACCTTCCACCAGTGGCAGCAGCGGTTTTGCGATAAACAGCGCCTTGGCCCGGCTGTCCTCAAGGATGAACCGGTAAAGGTCAGCCGATAACAGGGTGTTGATCAATATGGGTATTACCCCGGCTTTCAGACTGCCCCAAAACAGCACCGGATAATCAACCGTATCGAGGGTGATCATCGCCACCCGGTCTTCACGCGAAATGTTGTTTTGGCGGTAAAACTCTGCCATCTGACCCGATTGTTCCGCCAGTTCGCCATAGGTCAGGGTTCGCCCGCCTGCACCGCTTTCGATGAAAGCCGGTTTTAGCCCCCGCCCTTCATTCAGGTGCCGGTCAACAAAGTACAAGGCGGCATTGCCGTTTTCAGTCATACAATCACCCTCCCGGCGACATTTTTCGCTAAATTTTCCCAAGTCAACGCCATCAATCCGCAGGGGTCAACCGTTGGCTGATGATAGGGCTCATTTGGTGCATTATAGTGCCCGCAATCCGGGCGATAAACACAATTTCAAACTTGACTTGGATACGCCTGGCAATGGACAATTGACCATACGGATATAACCAGCGGAGGGCCCATTGCCATGATGAGCCAGGAAAAAAACAATGAAATAACCCTTGTCGGCGCTGACCAGCCGGCGGGCAAGGTGTTGCGCCAATACTGGATGCCGGCCGCTCTCAGTGATGAGTTGATGGGTGCCCGCCCGGTGGTGCCGGTTACGTTGATGGGTGAAAAACTGGTGCTGTTTCGCGACGAAAGTGGCACGCTGGGACTGATTGGTCGCCATTGCCCGCATCGGGGTGCCGATCTTTGTTACGGACGGCTGGAGGATAATGGCCTGCGCTGTCCTTTTCATGGCTGGCATTTTGAAGTGGATGGCCAATGTGTTGAACAGCCCGGTGAGCCGGAGGGCTCCAGAATGTTTGCCCAGATCAAAACCACTTCCTATCCGGTGATTGAAAAAAACGGCATTATCTTTGCCTTTATGGGAAGGGGGGAGCCGCCGGCGCTTCCGGCTTTTGATTGTTTTGCGGCCCCCGACAGCCATGTGTTTGTGTTCAAGGGGCTTTGGCAATGCAACTGGTTGCAGGCGCTGGAGGTTGGTATTGATCCGGCCCATGCATCGTTTTTACACCGGTTCTTGCAGGACGAAGATCCAAAAGACAGCTATGGCAAACAGTTTCGCGACACTGCTGCTGGAACCGATATTCCGATGACGCGGATTTTGCGCGAGTTTCCGCGCCCTGATATTCGGGTGGAAGATACCGATTTTGGCCTGCGACTGATTTCACTGCGCAATCTTGAAAACGGTAACAATCATGTGCGGGTCACCAACCAGATTTTTCCATGCGCGATCACCATTCCGATGTCTAAAGAAATGAACATAACCCAGTGGCATGTGCCGATTGATGATCACAATTGTTACTGGTATTCGATGTTTACGTCGTTTGGCGCGCCGGTCGACAAGGTTAAAATGCGCGAGCAACGGTTGAAAGAACATCATTTGCCGGACTATGCGCCTTTGAAAAACGCGCAAAACAATTATGGCTACAACCCGGATGAGCAGGAAAATCTGACCTATACCGGCATGGGGCTGGACATCAATGTGCATGACCAGTGGGCGTGTGAATCGATGGGTGCGATACAGGACCGGCGCGACGAACATCTCGGCAAAAGCGATGTGGCAATCATTCAATATCGGCGCAAATTGCGTGCCGCGATTGCCGATGTGCTTAATGCCAATCTGCAACACCTGCCAATGAATTTTGATCAAAAAACAGCGGATGAAATGCGCGGGCCAATCTCGATTGATACCATTGCCCCGATTGATGATTGGGAAAATTCATGGCGCGAAGCCGATGGCGAACGCCGTGCCAATGCTGCATGGGACGCGGTGATTTAAGCGATTACTCCTCGCGATCGTGGGCGACCAATCGCTGATACAGCATTTGGGCTTCCGACATTCCCTCTTGCAGCGCAAACACATAGGCATGGGTGAGGTAAAAACAGGCGGCATCAATATTGCCGGTTTTTTCACAGGTATCACCGGCGCGGGTGTAGAGCGCCACAAGTGCCTTGAAATCGTTCGTGCTGTGGGCGGCCAATAATTCTTGATCAAGGGTTTTGCGGCCAGTGGGGTCCATCGCGATCGTCGTCAGTCGTTTAGCTGGGTTGCAATCCAGTGGTGAAAAGTGTGGGTCGGCTCATCCATTGCCGGTGAGAATTTTCCACCGTCAAATTTAAGACCCGCGCGACCTTTCTGCATGCCTTCGACCACAAATATATCTTCGCAGAACACCTCTTTCCAAAGATCGGCATTTTTTTGCCGCAGGTCATCCATCGGGGCGGCAAGGGAACTTTCTTTGGCATAAAAAATTTCCACACGCTCAAGGGTGGTTTGATGATCCAGCGGTTGTAGCAGGATGGCAAATGTGTGGTCGCGGTGAACCCCCAAAAGCACGTTGGGATAAAGCGCGATATATTCTGCCGACTTGTCCCACTTGCTGCCCAGTTTATCAAAATTATCAAATGCGCGACCGCTGTCATCGAGTTGTGGATTGTAAACGGTGGTGCCCTGGCCTGAGTAATGTCCCGGATTGATGATGTGATAATGGTCTTCGAGTTTTGAATAGGAATTGAGACCGGGATGGACCCACGGCAGGTGATAACTCTCGCAGTAGTTTTCGACCGCCAGCTTCCAGTTGCAATTGACTTTCAGCTCGAACGAGGATTCCGCACCGCCATGAAAAACAGGTTTTTCAAACTCCTGCCAGCGGGCGATGAGATCGCCGGCATAGTCTTCAAACGGCGGCGCATCACCTGAAATATTGACAAAGACGATATCCTGCCAGACATGGCTGCGGATTTCGTATAGTCCGAGTTCATCGCGCTTGATTTCCGGTGCAGTGTTGTTGCCCGGTCCCCCCACGTGCGGGGTGGTGACGAGATCGCCTTTAAGGGAATAACACCACGAATGGTAAGGACAGCGCAGCACACCGCGCACCGGGCCGGGTTCGCTCATCAATATCATGCCGCGGTGGCGGCAGGTGTTTTGAAACACCCTTATGGCACCCTCATTGTCGCGCACCACCAATAACGGCATGCCGAGAAAATCCACCGGCATTGCTGATCCCGGTTCAATCACATCCTTGCCAAAGGCAAGTGCAGCCCAATTGGCGAAAAACACTTTCTCACGTTCGACAAGGTGGGTTGCCGGGTCGACATAGTGTTTGTTGGGCAGGCCGCGGGCATTGGCTACCGGTTGCAGAACCGCGCTAAAGGGAGAATTGCCAATGTCGTTCATTCGTGGTTCCCCGTGGTTGTTAGAAGTCACACTGCCTCAATATTCTTCTATGCTCTATTGCGAAAAAATGCCCTTGCATCCGCGTCAGAATTCATCGAAATTGCGCACTTGCCGACCCGACCAGATGGAAACTTGATGGACCTTCTCGATAACGGCCCGCCTGCCGAAATTATTAATTCAGGCGGCACATCACCGGTGGTGCTGGTGTGCGAACATGCAAGCCGTCACATTCCCGCCGCGCTGGATAATCTTGGATTAAACGACGCGGAGCAAAAGGCGCATATTGCCTGGGATATCGGTGCCGAGCCTATGGCGCGGATGATGTCTGAAATGCTTGATGCGCCGCTGGTGGTGCAACACTATTCACGACTGGTTTATGATTGCAACCGACCACCGGATAACCCCGGTGCATGGCCGGAAAAGAGTGAAAACATTGTTATTCCGGGCAATATCGGTCTTGGACCGGATGCCAGGTCTGATCGTGTCGAGCAGATTTACAGACCGTTTCACCAGGCGGTGAGCGACCTGCTTGATCGCCGTTCAACCGGTGAGAGCGAGCCGGTATTTGTTACCATTCATTCGTTTACGCCAACTTATTTTGGCAAGCCCCGCACGGTTGAACTCGGTGTTTTGCACGATGATGATGCGCGGCTTGCCGATGCGATGCTGGCGCAGGATCACAACGGGTATATTGCCCGCCGCAACGACCCGTATGGCCCGCAAGACGGGGTCACCCACACGTTAAACCTGCACGGCAAAGCGCGTGGACTTCAAAACGCCATGCTTGAAGT
>JALTNS010000265.1 GCA_027000565.1 Rhizobiaceae bacterium
GGGCCGCCTGGTGGGGCCTGCCCCTGGCCATTGTGCCGGTCACCGCCTACACCATTGTCTGGCTGGCAACGGGGATGCAGGGCTCGCTGACATTTGGAATTGTCGGCGTTGCCGGAGTTTTACTGCTTATGCTTGCCAGCGAATTGGTATTGCGCCGCGTACGCTCCCTGACTTCGCAAGGTCTGTTTGAAGTGCTGCCGCTTACCGGCATGGTCGCTGGCGGAGCAGCGCTTTCGATTGCAACTTTATTGTTTTATTTCGATGGTGCTGTGCTGGTTGTTTCGCTTTCCGTTTTGGCGTTGGCAATGGCCGCATTGACCGTCATTCGTCCGGTTCAGGCCCTGCGTTATGGTGCCGCCGCAGCCGTTGCCACCGCTATTGCCCGGGTGGTGATCGATCCGCTATTGGGCATGACACCGGCACCAACGCTGATCTTCAATGCGATTTTACCTGCCTACGGCCTGCCAACAATATTTATCGGCCTTGCTGCCTGGTTTCTGGCCAAGTGGGGCAAGGATGCACCCCAGCGGTTTTTTGAAGGCGCTGCCGTTTTATTTGCTGCCCTGCTGTTTACGCTTCAGATACGCCACGGGATGAACGGCGGCGATATATATGCAAGATCCTACACCCTTGCTGAACAGGCGGCCAACACCATTACCGCCCTGGTCATGTCCGGTGCGATGATGCGGCTGGATGATCGCTCGCCAAGCGTGGTTTTCAGAACGATCATGCAGGCTTTGGGATATTTGTCGCTGATTATGGTGATTGTTATGCACGGGATTATTCAAAACCCGCTACTCACCAATGAATCCACCGGCACTGGATCAGTTTTCAACCTGTTGATGATTGCCTATCTGTTGCCGGGGATTATCGCTGCAATTGTTCACTGGATGGCTCGAAAAAGGCGTTCGGCCACCTATGTTACGACCCTTGAGATGACTGCGTGGTTGTTATTATCGGCATTTGTCGCGCTGACAATTCGCAGGGCATTTGTTGGTGCTGAAACAGGACTGTATTTGCAGCCGATTGAAATTGCCGAGGCCTATAGCCATTCAATCGCGGCGCTGGCATTGGTCGCGTTTGCAGTATTGGCCTATAAATGGCTGTTCGCCGGTTGGAAAAGCCGGATTTTACCGTTGGCCCTGCTGCTTGCGAGCCTGATTTATCTCGGCGGAAATTTTGGCCTGTTCATGCCTTACCAACCGGGTATTGGAATAGGTCAGGGGGTATTTTTCAATCTGCTGTTGCCGGGCTTTTTGCTGCCTGCAATTTTATATCTGCTGATACGCCAGGCATGGAAAAATGTCGAAAGCGGGGCTTCGCCATGGCTTTCGCGTGTACTTGGTGCACTGGCATTAATCTCTATTTTTGCCTGGGCAACATTTATGGTTCGCCAGATATGGCACAATGATGAACTCTATAAAGGTGCTTTGTTTTCGACCGAAACCTACACTTATTCGGCCGTGTGGCTGGCGCTTGGGGTTGTGATTTTACTGGTGTCCGGTTGGCGCAATGCGCGTGATCTGCGCATTGCCTCGGCGGTTGTCATCTTCGCTGCGGTAATCAAGGTATTTCTGTTTGATATGTCGGCGCTGGAAGGCGTGTTGCGCGCCCTGTCGTTCATTGGTCTGGGTGTTGTTTTGATTGGAATTGGCCTGTTTTACCAACGGCTGCTGTTTAAAGATTAGGCAGGTGAAGCAACCATCAATAACAGGGTAAGATCCTAATTCGTCAACGTCTGCAGAGACTTATCGAAAACTGGACTTCTCTATTTCTAAATTAACATTATTTTCAGAGTAATCCTGTAATTTTCAAGTTTATAGGAGAGGTTTGCAAATCAAATACGACAAATCTGAGCAAAGTTAGAACCATGCAAGAGCACCTTACCAATAACCCCAATGCTGCACTTCATCCCAAAGAACGTGTTCCGCGCAGGAGAATGCTCAAAAAAGCGATTGCCTCCTACAGCGGAGGCTCCATCTGGATGGATGTCATTGTTCGCGATTTTTCCGAAAATGGTACAAGAATAAAGCTTAAAGAGAACGATTTCCTGCCCGATCACTTCAACCTATTCATTGAAATTGATGGTGTGCGGGTGGATTGTGAAGCGGTATGGCGTCGGGGTCGAGAAATAGGTGCGAAATTTGTGTCCGAGATAGAATATTCAGGCGCAATCAGAGATCAGGTACTGGTCCCCACATTAAACGGGCGCAAAGTATCGCTTAGAAAAAAGCCGATTACACCCTGACCTGACAATTTTCTAGAATTCCAATGAGAACGGTTTGCCCTCAAAGGCTTCTTCTCCTCTACCGATATTTTTCATCGCTGATGTAAATCGACCATCGCGTTCCAGCAGATGATCGGCAATCTCTATCATTTTGATATTTGGAGTGGCTGCCGGGGCCAGATTTCGCAATTTGGCTGCAAGTGCGTTTTCATCCTGGTCTGGCTTGAGGGCCAGCACAACAATCGCCGCTGCTGCCGGGGATCGGCTGATGCCTGCCCAGCAATGAATCAGCAACGGGGTCGTCCAGTCCCATCTGCTGGCAAAATCGATCAAATCAGAAACATGCTGCTTTGATGGCGAGACAAGACCTGTTCGCGAAGTGGTGATGTCATTGAAACTCAATGACAGGTGATTGGCGGGGGTGATGTTTGTAGGGCGTTCAAACGCTGTAGCATCGCTCAACAGGCTGATCAGGCGGTTTGCGCCCGTGTTTTTTAAGGTGCCGTCGAGTTTGGATAATGGACAAACGGCAATTGATCTCAATTTTGATCACCATCAAGTTGTTTGAACCGTTCTAGAAACCGCTGTTGAGCAATCGTTGTTGCAAGCGGTGTGACAGGAAAGGTTTCGGGCGAAAACCCTGATGGTCGGCCAAAAATTTTTGCGGCCTCGGTTTGCGAAAAACCGGCAATGCCGGTTGCCTCAAAATAAGCGGCAATGGTATCGGCCTTTTTAATCAGCTTTTTGAGTTTCAAAGGTGTTTCCGCGGGCAGGCCGAATCTCAGGTGAATGGCCGTTTGCAGCCGGTGTTCGACCAGTTTGTAGTCGCCGCCCATCACCGCCTTGAACGGTGAGATCATGTCACCAATGACATATTCCGCCGCATCATGCAGCAGGCTCATCATCCGCCATTGATTTGGCGCATCTTTTGAAAGCGCTGCAAAAATATCGTCGACCAGCAATGAGTGCTGGGCCACCGAAAAGGCATTGTCGCCGACGGTCTGCCCGTTCCAGCGGGCAACCCGCGCCAGCCCGTGAGCGATGTCCGAAATCTCGACATCAAGCGGTGAGGGATCAAGCAAATCCAGCCTGCGCCCGGAAAGCATGCGCTGCCATGCGCGGTTTTGACTATTGCCCGACACTGTCATTCAGACCGATGCAGGGGGTTCAAGCGAAAGTTTGGACCACGTCGGCAATCTGGCTTCTAAATCAACACCATCGCTGGTTATCGCAGTTGCGTTTGCCAACCGGTCTATGCGCACCATTGCAAGTCCCTTGTTGTTGTGCACCGATCCAATTGTTCCAATCAATTTTCCACTGGCTTCAACAGCGCTTCCCGAGGCCGGCAAAGGCTGATCGGCTGATATAATAACAATGCGTCGTCGGGCAGTGCCCCGGTGTTGCATGCGTGAAACCACTTCCTGACCGACATAACAGCCCTTTTGAAAAGCCACCCCGGCGCCGCTGCCTTCAAACTGGTCCATCATCGCATCATGGGGAAATGCTTCACCATAGGCGAAGTCTTCGCCACCTTGTGGCATGCCAAGGCGGATGCGGTGTGCGTTGTAATCCGCCACATCTGAACTGGTATCCTGCGCGCTGGTGATCATTCTTATCCCCATCAAACCCAGTCTCGGGTCGAAATAGGCGTGACCGTCGTCAATATCGATATCATCCATATCGGGCTTGTTGTCGTCATCCCAGGCAGCGAATATTTTCATATCATCCTGAATCGCTGAAATCTCCACCGGTGAGCGCAACTTGTAGAACGTCATTCGTTTGACAAAATCAGCCTGTAATTCCGAAGCAATATCAAACAAAAAACCCTGACCGGTGCGTATGCAAAAAAAATCGAAAAGAATTTTCCCCTGCGGTGTCAATAGTGCACCAAAGCTTGCCTCGCCTTCGACCAGTTGCTCCACATCACAGGTGATCAGGTTTTGCAAAAATTCCGGTGCACTGTCACCATCGATAGCGACCAACGCGCGATTGGATAGATGTGCAGTTTTCATGTTCTTGTTCGCTTCGCCTTGCAATGGTTCGATTGGTTAATTAAGCCCAAGACCATCAGGCGGCAAGAGCGGATAGCGAGATTTCCATGGCTGAAACATTCGACACGATTTTTGACAATGCAACTGTGGTCAATCACGACGGCAAGGCGGTGCGTGATATCGGTGTTAAAAACGGAAGAATTGCCGCCATTGGCAACCTCGCCCGCAATGATGCACAAGAACGCATCAGCTGCAGCGG
>JALTNS010000266.1 GCA_027000565.1 Rhizobiaceae bacterium
TAGCCTTTGACGGCTGACAGAAGATTGGGGATGAGGTTGGAGCGGCGCTTGAGCTGCACATCAATGCCACTCCAGCCCTCTTCAACCATTTGCCGGTTTTTTACCAGTTTATTGTAAAGCGACACCACGTAAAGTGCGATTGCAGCGATAATGGCGAGTATAATAAACATTTCCATTAATGAATTTCTCCAGTCTTAAATTATTGATTGGTTCCACGGTCTTCCCGCCACAGCCCCAGTTTTTCCTGCACTGCGCGATCAGAAAAACTGAATAGGGTGGCATCTTCGTCGACCTCGTGGCTGACCCACTTCCAGCTGGGTACAACAAACACGTCCTGTGGTTCCCATTCAAACACCTGATCATCAATGGTTGTGCGCCCTCTGCCTTCTACGGCGGTAAAAATAGTCGCATCTGTTGATCGATAGCGGGCGGTTTTTAACCCGTTCGGCAAAAGTTGCATGAAGGTTGCAATGGTTGGCATTGCATACCCACCGTCATTCGGATTGACATATTTCATTTTCAATCCGTGGCAGGGATCAATTGCATCAGCCCGGCGCATGACTTCCAGCGATTCGCGTGTGCGCTCATAGGGGTAATTGAATATCGGCGATGAAGGTTTGCCGGGAGCATAATCCACCGGCAGCATATTGGCCCCATATCGGGCCAGACTGTCACCACTGGGTCGTGAGACCTCTTGCTCGTCGTCTGGATGGCTTTCTGCAAATGACGCATCAAGAAACTGGATCAGCGGAATATCCAGACCATCGAGCCACATCATCGGTTGATCAGACCCATTGCCGTGATCATGCCAGGCCATTTGCGGGGTGATGACAAAGTCGCCGACATTCATGGTGGTCTTTTCGCCGTCCACCGTAGTATGAGCGCCAGACCCTTCCATCACAAAACGAAGTGCTGACTGGGTGTGGCGATGGGCAGGGGCAACCTCGCCGGGCAGCACCAGTTGCAGTCCGGCATAAAGCGATGTGGTAATTCGAGACTGACCGCGAAGACCGGGATTTTCGTAAATCAATACCCGCCGCTCGGCCTCCTTGGCAGTGATCAAATCACCGGCTTCAAGCAATGCGGCGCGGGCATCTGCATATTTCCACAAATAGGCCTGACATTTGCTTCTTGGTTCTGGCGTTACCAGATCTCCCAGCACCGACCAAAGAGGTGTCAGGTTTTTTTTATCGATCTTGTCGTAAAATGCTGCCCGTTCTGCCGAAACAGCAGGTTTTGCATCATTATCCATCTGCTATTCCTTTGCCGGGTTGTTTGAACCGCCCATGACACCATAAAGCCAGTCGAGGCGATGATAATATTCCGCCTGAGACCAATTCTGCAAGATTGAATTGCGAACCTGTGCATGGGTTCCATGGGGGTGATAAACATCATCGCCCATTTGCCGTGAGGCGAGGGTGACCCGCGCCGTGCGCACCAATCGTTCGTTCTGGTAACGGGCGAATGCGGTTCCGAGGTTATCGGGGTTGTCGCCAATTGCCTTGGAGAGCGAAACGGCATCCTCCATCGCCATGCAGGCTCCCTGCGCCATATATTGCAACATCGGATGGGCGGCATCGCCGAGCAGTGTTACCCGGCCGTCAATCCAGTTTTCAACCGGATCTCGGTCGCACAGAACCCAAAGTTTCCAGTCAGAGCCTTTATTGATGATACTTTTTGCCAACGGATGCACATGTTCAAATCCTTTGAGCACCTCATCACGAGTGACCGGCTTGCCGGCAACCGGTTCGGGAGCATCATTGTGGTAGGTGACCACCAGATTAAACAGCTTCCAGCCCGATAACGGATAATGCACAATATGACATTTTGGCCCGGCCCAAAGAGTTGCCGCATTCCAGCGCAATTGTTCCGGCATTTGCTCAACCGGAATGACCGAGCGATAGGTGGTGTGGCCTGAAACCCGTGGTGCGCCATCGCCAACCACCTGATTGCGAATATTCGACCACAGCCCGTCCGCACCAACCAGACACGAGCCCCCAATTTTTTCGCCGGTGGCAAGTATAACTTCGACCTGCGACCCGTCCTGATGGTAGGTTTTAACTTCACAATTGCCGCGAAGCCCGATCAATTCGCTCGATTGACAGGCGTCAAGCAAAACTCCATGTAAATCACCGCGATGAACTACCGCATAGGGGTTGCCAAAATTTTGCCGGAAAGGTTTCCCCAAATCAATATGGGTAATTTCATTGCCCGTCAGCGCATCCATTAAACGCAACCGATCAATGTAAACCGCCATGTCTCGTGCTTTGTCGCCAACACCAAGCGCATCAAAACAGTGAAAAGCGTTTGGTCCAAGCTGAATGCCTGCGCCAATCTCGCCAAATTTCGAAGATTTTTCCAGAACCAGTGAGGCGACGCCAACCTTCGCCAAACCCAATGCCAGTGACAACCCGCCAATGCCACCACCGGCAATCAATGTTCGGGTGTTTTTGTCTGTTGGCATAAAATTTCCAATACATTACAGGGTTGAAAGTTGATGATAGTCCGCAATATCCAGAATGTTGCAACCCTTGATCGCCAGCGCTCTGGTGTCATCGATACTAGCTAATTTTGGCAAAACATCACACACAACCTGGCGCAAATCATCCAGCAGTTTTTGGCTGGTATTTATTGATGTGATAAATGGTAGGGCAGGGCGCATTGCAGTCCAGCCCAAGATCGTCAGTTTTCCAGCGGTTTGCGGTTCAAAATTTAGCAAATGGTGCCAGCAAACCGCGTCGATTGCCGCAATACCGGCCTTGCCATTAGCGACGATACGGGCTGACTGGCGGTGGCCCCCGCTTTCTATCATCGAGCCAAAGAACTTGTCAGGATCGCCAACCATTGCCCGGATGCAGCGATAGCCGGAAAGAGACATGGTGGAGTTAAAGGCAAACTGTTTGCCCGACCAGTTATTCAGCGTTAGCTCGCTATCCTTTGCAGCGATTATTGCGCTCGAGTATAAAGCGTCTTCACATCCTGCAACCGAATATTCGGGAGTTGCCACATATTGCACCTTTCCTTTCAAACGTGTTGAAAGCGGATAACCACAGGTCTGCGAAAGCAGCAGGTCAGGCGATGACCAGAACTCCTCATCGTTTGAAGAGCGGGACAGGGCTGGCGGCGCATCAATATCTCTAAGGTGTAATTGATCTCGAATTTGCTGCCACAAGGCATCCGTTGACGTGGCCAGTTCCGGCCAGTCATACATCGGTAGCGATGCTATCACTGGTTTTCCGGCGCCATACCGGTGTGACCGGAGGTCATATCACCGTCTTTTTTATCAAGGTGATAAATCGGGTGAAATACCGGTTGTTTTTTACGAAAGGCAAATTGCCTAACAATGTTCCAGTAGCCTGTGAACAAATAGGATTCATTGGCGGCCAGATAGTGCTGTTTTCGCTCCTGGTACATGGCGGGTAAATCATACCATGGTGCCTGTGGGTGAGCATGATGTACCATGTGAAGATTGTTGTTTAAAAACAGCAGCCCAAAAAACGGGTTGGCTTCGACAATGGCAGTGCGTCCTCCGATAGAAACGGCCGCTTGATGTTCTGCAAACGAGCGAACCAAGATCCACGACACACCGGGATAGATCACCACCAGAACATAGAGCCAGAATGGAATGCCGCTGACAACGGTAATCCAGTAATAAACCGGAACAGAACCAACCAGATGTAAAATCCAGGCTTTGCGAACTCCGGGTTCATCACGGCGCAGGCGGATGAGTTCGGTGCGATAAAATCCGAACAGACCAAGCGGTGTTCCGAGGGTCATTCGGCCAATGAAAGTATTGTTCAGCCCGAGCAGAAAATGGGTAAACCGGCTCAATCGGGACTTGTCACATTCAGGCCAATAGTAACTTTCCGGATCCTCATAGGGGTCAGTCAGATTGGCATCGATGTGGTGTTTAAGGTGCAATTCCCGGTAACGACGAAACGGATAAACGAATATCAGCGAGGGGAATATCAGCGCTTCATTGACAACGGGCCATGGCGTTGGATGGCCATGCACGACTTCGTGTTGCAGGGAGGTGTGAAACGCGCTGGCAATTGCAGTAATGCTGAACAGCATTAAAACAGCAGAAAAGTATCCAAAATTTACCGCAACGGTTTCAAAACTGGCGGTCGAAATCAACCACACCGCATAACACACAACCATCAAGGTGAGTGTCTGCCATTCAAGCCCCCGCTTGTCCATAATGTGCTCTTTCCTCTATATGGTCCTTGCTGGTTTCGTTTAACTTCCCTCATTATCTGCAATATGCCTGTTTTTGACGAATTTCAATCAATTTGAATTGGTGTTGGCTAAAATGCGTCTGTCCGGGCCAAAACTTTCCGGGCCAACCTGCATTTCAATCAATGTAGCCTGTTTGCTCTTAAGCGCTCGCTCGAAAATCGGAATGAATTCGTCGGTATTCTCAACAGTTTCACCAATCGCCCCAAACGCTCGGGCATAAGCGGCAAAATCCGGGTTAATCAGGTCTGTACCGCTGGAGCGTCCGGGGTACTCGCGCTCCTGATGCATTCGAATGGTGCCATAACTGCCATTGTTGATCACCAGAATGATCGGGTTAAGCCCGTATTGCACCGCGGTTGCAATTTCCTGACCGTTCATCAAAAAATCTCCGTCGCCGGAAAATGAAACGACCACCCTTTCCGGAAACGCCATTTTTGCAGCAACCGCTGATGGAACGCTATAACCCATCGCCCCCGAAACCGGCGCAAGCGTGGTGCGTGCGCCGCGATAGGTGAACATCTTGTTTGGCCAATCGGCATAATTTCCGGCACCATTGGTCAAGATGGCATCTTCGGGCAATGTCGCGCGCAGATATTCCATGACCTTGCCCATATCTACCGGGCCAGCTTGTGGTCCCAGAAAAAGGGCTGCCTGAAATTCTGCTGCAAGCCTTTTGGTTTCATCACCCCATGGCGGGTTATCAATATCAATAGACCTGCTGGCCCATTCCGCAAAGCGGTCGGGATCGCAGTTTATTGCCAGTTCCGGTACCAGCACACGGCCTAGATCTTCTGCGGAAGGTAAAATATGGACCAGTTTTTGCTTTGGGTTTGGTGCGTTGACCAACGTGTATTTACGAACCGTTGCATCGGCGAGCCTGGAACCGATTGCTATGATCAAATCACAATCGCGGGCATAATCAAGCAGGGAAGGGAAACTGCCAAATCCGAGATTACCGATATAGCAGGGGTGAACATTGTCTATCAGGCAATGGCGCCTGAAGCCGGTTGCAACCGGAATTTTATTGCGTTCGGCAAACTGGTGAACAGCAATCCGGCCCTCGTCACTCCAATTGGTCCCACCAAGAACGATCAACGGACGGTGGGCGGATTTCAACAATTCACTAACACGCTCAACATCGCCAATGTCGGGATTTGTTGTTGTTTTAGGTGCCGGGGGCAGGTCTTCCACATCCGCAAGTTCCAGCAGCATGTCTTCCGGCAGTGCCAATGCCACGGGCCCGGGCCTGCCACTTGTTGCCACTCGAAATGCCCGGTTGATAAATTCAGGCAGCCGCGCCGCATCATCCACCTGCGCCACCCATTTGGTAATCGGTCCAAGCATCTGGCGATAGTCGATTTCCTGAAAAGCCTCGCGTTCGACCTGATGGCGCGGAATTTGGCCGATCAGCAGTATCAGCGGGGTAGAGCCCTGATAGGCGGTATGCAGGCCAATTGAAGCGTTGGTAACGCCGGGGCCGCGGGTGACAAAACAGATGCCCGGATTGCCGGTCGCATTGGCCCATGCGTCGGCCATATATGCCGCCCCACCTTCTTGTCGGCAGGTTATAAACCGCATCCGGTTGCGTTTTTCATAAATCGCATCAAGCGCTTCAAGATAGCTTTCACCGGGAACTCCAAATATCGTATCGGCCCCGTTGGCGAGCAACGCGTCGATCAGGATTTTACCACCGGTTCTGCTGGTCATGTGATATTCTCTCTGTTGTGTCAGATTTGGAGTAAATTACGTCGATTTCGGGCGATTGAAGGGATCATCGCGAGATAACCTTAGACGGAATAATTGAATTGACAATCGCCAAAACAGGGCCGGAGCAAATAAATTTTACCAAGCCACCAGCAGGTGAGGAAGACGTGAATGACATCGTTTGAAAGCTTTGTTTTTAACACAAAGTTTGAAGATTTGCCGTCGGAAATTCTGGCCATCATGAAGCGTTCTGTGCTCGATACATTTGGCGTGGCGATTGTCGGAACGACTACAGATATATCGAAAATTGTGTCCGGTTATGCTGATGCTCACTGGTGCGCGGGCACGACCGGGCCGACTGCCCGTACGATGTTCGACGGAACAGTCCTCAGCCCGGAGGGAGCCGCATTTGTCGGTGCATTCACAATTGATTCAATCGATGGCCACGATGGTTATTCTCCGGCCAAGGGTCATGCCGGCTCTGCAATTCTTCCAGCGCTCCTGGCATTTTGCGAAGACCGCAACGGCGCCGGCGCACCATTAACGGGCCGTGAATTTATAACTACAATGGCGATCGGCTATGAGGTATCCTATCGGGCCGGTCTGGCGCTTCATGCAACCACGCCGGATTATCACACATCGGGGGCATGGACTGCTGTCGGCGTTGCCGCCATTGGTGCCCGGCTGTTGGAGTTGAATGCGGAGCAGTTGAGACACGCAGTCGGTATTGCCGAATACCATGGCCCCCGCAGTCAGATGATGCGTTGCATCGATCATCCGTCAATGTTGCGGGATGGCGTTGGCTGGGGGGCACCAACCGGTGTGAGCGCTGCCTACATGGCGCAGGCCGGGTTTACCGGCGCACCGGCAATCACAGTTGAACGAGAGGATGCCGCCGGGTTTTGGCAGGATCTGGGAGATGGCTGGCGCATAGATCACACCAATTATAAGCGGTATCCGGTCTGCCGTTGGGCCCATCCGGCGATAGATGCCGCATTGGATTTGATGTTGGAGAACGAGCTGGCCAGTCAGGATATTGAGCGGGTTCGAATTCAAACTTTTCATAACGCCATTCGACTTGCAGGACATAATCCTCAAACCGTGGACGAGATTACCTATGCGATTGCATTTCCAACCGCAACTATGATTGTGCGTGGCAAAATCGGCATTCCAGAACTTTCGCCAAATGTCCTCGAGGATGCGGAAATCCGCCGCATCAGCTTGGCAACAGAGCTGGTTGAAACAGAATATTTCAACAAGATTTCAGTCGGCGAAAGATGGGGAGATGTCACACTGTACCTTAAGGATGGGCGCGAGTTTAAATCCCCACCGCGAAAGCCCAAAGGAGACCAGTACGACGACCCGCTCAGCGAGGACGAAATTATCGACAAGTTTCACACGTTTGCCGATCCGGTTATCGGCGAGAAACGGGCCAAAGCACTTCGCTCAGCTATCGACGGCATCGATAGTGAAAGTGCAGCTATGAGTTGGCTCGACGACCTTGTCTATTTACCACCAGAATGAGCGTGCCTTAACAAGCGCAGTTTCGCGTTACTTGACCACCAGAACCGGACATTTTGCAAGGGTTTCAACCCGGTGGGAAACACCGCCGCGCAACATACCTTCAATGTCGCCCATGCCACGCGAACCGATGACAATAATATCTGCTTTATAGGATTTTGCGCGATCAACAATCGAGCGGGCAATTGGCCCTTCGTCGGTCTCAATTCTCACATTTTTCAGGCCGGCCTTTTGGGCAATACCGCGGGCACCGGCCAACAGGTATTCAGCACCTTTTCGTAAAAGCTCCGGATCAAATGTTTCCATATGTTCTGCCTTGGCGAATTTTTTCAGCGCATCAGGAAGACTGTATGGTTTCACCACATGATACAGCAACACATCTGCGCCGACCCCCTTGGCAATTTCTGCACCATATTCGACGCAGGTTAAAGAATGCCGGGAACCGTCGACAGCAATCAGGATTTTTTTGATCATAACAAAGTCCTAAATCAGTGCGGGATTTAATCGTTAAAACTTAAACCGGTTTTGCCGCTAATGCCGCTTTGTCTCCCCCGGGAGCCGCGACCTCAAATCCGTGTAGTATCTGTTGCGGATTCTTTTCAATGTCTTCAATTTCCTCCATTGTTCTGTGGCAGGAAATGAAATGTTCCGGCGAAGGCTCACGAGTGGGCGCGGTCTCGGTATTACAGGTGCCCTCAATGGCGATTGGACAACGATTATAAAACGGGCAGCCGGTATCTGTGATTTCAACGCCGCGCGCAATGCCAACAGCCATTTCACGCTTTTGCATTGTATCTTCGAGCCAGCCGACCCGGAGCTCCGGAACCGAGGATATCAGCAATCGCGTGTAGGGGTGGTAAGGTGGCGCCAGCACCTCGTCAACCGGCCCCTGCTCAACCACCCTGCCTGCGTAAAGTACCACAATCTCATCGGCAAATGATCCGACCGTTGAAAGGTCGTGCGATATAAACACGAAAGACACACCGGTCTTGGCGCGCAGTTTTTTCAATAATTTTATGACGTTGGAGCTGACTATTGAATCAAGTGCTGAAGTTACCTCATCGCACAACATAACCTCGGGATTTGCTGCCAGCGCTCGTGCCATGTTTACCCGTTGCTTTTGGCCGCCGGACAATTCAGAAGGGTAGCGGGTTTCAAACTCAACAGGCAATTCCACCAGTCGCAACAGGTTGGCCACTTCCTCACGCCGCTCTTGCCCCTTCAGGCCACGATAAAACTCCAGGGGACGTCCAAGTATATCACCGATGACCTGACGAGGATTAAGCGCCGTATCTGCCATTTGATACACGAACTGAATTTTTTGAAGTTCCTCGCGCGAGCGGTTCTTCAAATCCGGCTCAAGCCGGTTGCCATCAAGATAAACTTCTCCTTTGGCCGCAGGCAACAGCCCGGCCATTACCCTGGCAAGCGTAGATTTACCGCAACCGGACTCGCCGATAACACCCACCACGTGGGAGTTTTTGATCTTGACGTTGATGTCGCGTAAAACAGTGATCACCGGTTTACCATTGACGATACCGCCATACCCGGCGGTCATGTTCTTCACTTCAATGTTGGGAACAACCCGGTCGTGTTCTTCGTCATGGACGTCGCCCATGCCGGCTTTTGGTGATGGCTTGACCGCAGCCATCAGGCGCTTTGTATACGGGTGCTGAGGATTGTTGATTATCTGGTCAACCGGACCCTGTTCCTGGATTTCTCCCGAATAAAGTACAACAATATGGTCGGCAACTTGCGCCACCACCGCAAGGTCGTGGGTTACATAAATTGCAGCGGAACCCTCTTCCTGAATAACCTTTTTGAAGGCTTTCAAAACTTCAATCTGGGTCGTTACATCCAGTGCCGTCGTTGGCTCGTCGAGCACCAGCAAGTCTGGCCCTGAAACCAATGCCATCGCAGCCATTAGTCGTTGCAACTGGCCGCCTGAAACCTGATGCGGGTAGCGTCGGCCAAGCAGGTCCGGGTCAGGCAGTTCCAACGCGTGATAAAGCTGAATTGCCCGGCGGTCGGCTTCTTCCTGCGTTAAAGTGCCATGCAATACGGCGGCTTCCGTCACCTGCTCGCCAATGGTAATGGCCGGGTTAAATGTTGCAGCTGCACTTTGCGCCAGATAAGCCACATTATTACCACGCAATGAGCGCTGGTCCTGTGGCTCCATCGTCAGGATATCCTTGCCATGCAGTCGCACCTCACCACCTGGAAACTCAAGTCCCGGGCGACAATAGGCCATGGTCGCCAGCGAGATTGTCGATTTCCCCGAACCCGATTCTCCAATCAGGGCAACAACCTGACCGGCTTTTACGTTAAAGCTGACACCCTTGACGATTGGAATCGGAGTTCCATCTTCCTTGCGGGCCTGAATTTGCAGGTTGTCAATTTCAAACAGTTCAGCCATCTAATCAACATCCTTCAGTAATTGTGTAATTGGTGCAGGTGATGTTCACGAAATCATTTTTCTTGCCAGGTCGCCACCGGATTTGGCCGATATGTCATCAACAATGAGATTGATCGCGATGGTGAAGGATGCAATTGCCAAGGCCGGCCAGACCGGAGCCAGTGACCCGTATTGCAATCCCTCAAGGTTTTGGCGCACCATCGACCCCCAATCTGCTGCCGGAGGCTGGATGCCAAGGCCGAGAAAACTCAGGGATGATATGAATAATACAACAAAAACCAGCCGTAATCCAAAGTCGGTTGCCAGCGGCATTGCCGCATTGGGCAGCACTTCGCGAAAAATAATCCACCAGATCGTTTCTCCCCGGGCCTGAGCAGATTCGACATAGTCCATTACCATGATTTCCTGGCCAAAGGCGCGGGCAATCCGAAATACACTGGAGGCATAAATAATAGCTGCCGTACCGATGAGAATTGGGATGGAAGACCCCAGCGCCACGACGATCAGCAGACCCAACATAATTGTTGGCAGAGACAGAATGGCATCGTTGACGCGCGAAAGGACCATATCGATCCATCCGCGTTTTACTGCGGCAGCGATGCCGGCCGTTACACCGATTAAATATGCAAGAAGTGTCGCCAGCACTGAAATGCCAATGGTCATTCGCGCGCCCCACATAATGCGCGAAAAGATATCCCGCTCCAGATAATCAGTGCCAAGTATGTGAACCCCTTCCCCTTCCGTCGAAGTCCAGATGCCCATGAAACTGTCATCACCGATGATATCGGCTTCATGGAAAGGAGAAATCCAAGGGCCGATAACCACAATTACCAACCAAAAGGCCACGACTGCTACCCCGATTTTACCAGTCCATGAAAGTTTCAGTCGCTTTTTTGGCGGTGCATCAGGCAACTCGTCATAGATTGTAGTGTCGAGATCATTGTCGTCGGCATTGTTTTGGGTCGCGTCGGTCATGATCGATTTCCTATTTGGGATTACGCAGGCGGGGATTAGACAAAATGGCAGCCACATCAGCCAGAATAATAAGTATCACATACGCGCCGCAAAATATCATCGCAGTGGCCTGCACAAGCGGCAGGTCGCGGGTTTGCACACCGTCGATCATCAATTTGGCAAGGCCCGGATAGGCAAAGATGGTTTCAACAATAACGACACCGGAAACCAGATAGGCAAGGTTGAGTGCGATCACGTTGACGATCGGGCCGATGGTATTAAAAAATGCATGCCGCAGAATTATACGCTTTCGTCGTACGCCCTTGAGGATTGCCATTTCTATGTAGGGCGAATTCATAACATTGAGAATGCCGGCGCGGGTCATGCGGATCATTTGCGCGGCCACAACAATAGTAAGCACAAGAAGTGGCATTGCCATGCTGCGCCACCAGTCATAGTAGCTTTGTTCAGCTGAAACGCGGGCAACTGAAGGCAGCCAACCGAGATTGACCGCGAAGATCAACACCATGAATGTCGCAATGAAAAACTCAGGAACAGAGATAAGGGCAAGAGTTCCGAAGGTCAGGGTTTTGTCGATCCATGTTCCTGGAAACATCGCGGCCAAAAGACCAAGTCCAACCGACAATGGAACCGAAATGAGAGCCACAATGCCAGCCATTACCATTGTATTGTACAATCGTTCGCTAATCAGGCTGGAGATAGATGCCCCCCCGGCTTTTGATGTTCCGAGGTCTCCGCTTAGCAAGTTGCCAAGCCAGCCGAAATATTGCGAGATTAGCGGTTGGTCGAGGCCACGTTCGGCGCGGTACGCCGCCAGTGATTCTGGTGTCGCCGATTGGCCAAGTACAATTTGTGCCACATCACCCGGCAGCGCATTGGTCATGAGAAAGACCAATACGGACACCACCCACAATGTGATAATTCCAATCAGAATACGATGAAAGACCATGCGTTGCATTTGATTGTGCCTCCCAACACATTCTTCTGCAAACATCCCCCGGGCCACTTAATTGCGGCCTCTACTCAATGTTTGCGACAATCCCTCATCGTTTGCAACAATCTCTCATTTGCAGCAATTCTAGAATTCCATCCTACTGCTTCTGAACGGCAGCTTAGCTTTTCATAAACATTAAGCCGTTGGCCCGCGATTGGGGCCAACGGATATTGATTGTTCGTTCTAGACGTCAGTGCGCCATGCAAATTCCGGCCACTCATATCCACCAAGTGAGCCAAGCGGCATACGGCCGATGCCTTCAATCTTGTCAGATTTGCCATCAACATAATTGCGGTGAGCAGGAATTATCATGCCGCTTCCAGGGAAGTCATCAGTTCCTTCAGCAATCATTTTCTGCATTGTGCAATACATTTCATGGCGTTTGGCAGCATCTGTTACGCCGCGCACTTCAATCAGCAGTTTGCCAAATGCTTCGCTTTTCCACAATGTATCGTTCCATGGAGCGTCTGGAGCAAAGGCCAGATTCAACATCACATTGGCCGTGGGCCGCATGTTCCAAGTCACAACATTGAGCGGGGTTTTCATCCAGACCGCACCCCAGTAGCCATCATTCGGCACTTTCTTGATTTGCAGATCAAGGCCGATTTTCTGAGCTTCGCGTTGTGCCAGCAAGCTGATGTCGGTGATACCTGGAGCCACTTCCGCAACATTCAATTCAGCAGCCGTGATGCCCGATTTTTGCAGATGGAACTTGGCTTTGTCCAGATCGTGTTCCTTTTGAACCATTTCAGAACAGTGGTCCGCCCCATAGGCAACATTGATCGGATGATCATTACCGACCGTGCCTTGTCCCTTGAGAATCGATTTGACGATTTTCTTGCGACGCTGGATATATTGCATTGCTTTGACAAAATGTGGATTGTTACCCGGTGCAGTGTGGGTCATGGCGCAAATACCAAAATAGGCACCGGATGCGACCGACCAGACACCAACGCCATCGGTTGCTTCAACCTTCTTGATAGCTTTTGGATCAAGCGCCTGCATCAGATCAATATCACCGGAAAGGAATGCACTTGTGCGGGCAACCTTATCGGTTATGGCGGTGATTTCGATTTCATCCACATGGGCACCTTCGCGCCAGTAGTTCTTGTTTTTGCGGCCAATGGAGCGCACGCCGGGCTTAAACTCTTCCAATGTAAACGGTCCCGTACCATTGGCGGTCTGGAAGTCGGTGGTGCCATTTTTGAGCATCTTGAACTGAGGCGTACCAAGGATTACCGGCAGGTCAGCGTTTGGCCCCTTCATGATTGCCTTAACAGTATGACTGTCAACTTTCTTCCACTCTTTCACATCGGCAACCAATGTCTTGGCAGTAGAAGTGGACTTTTCGCCATAGTGACGGCTCATCGTGAAAAGCACATCATCGGCGGTGAAGTCGCTGCCGTCATGGAATTTCACACCCTTGCGAAGCTTGAATGTCCATTCAGTGTTGTCGGCGTTTGCAGAGTATTCCTCAGCCAGTTCAGGACGCGTTGAAAGATCGTCATTGATCTGGCACAGGCTGTTATAGAACGAGCGTCCACGGGTATAATCGATAGTGGACGTGTTGAGGCCGGGGTCGAGCGTATCATTTGGGCCGTGAAGGTCAGAGGCAAAAGTAATTTTGCCGCCTTTTTTCGGGCTCATGGCCAATGCATTCGTTGCCGAGGTAACAATAGAGCCAGCACCAGCGATTGTAGCGCCTGCAGCGATTAGCCAGCCCATCACTTCACGCCGGGTTGCACCGTGTCTGAGGCCAGACTCGATTCTTTGTTGATCGACAACTGAAAGATTTTCAATTGTCGGTAAGTTATCATTTGGATTTTTCACAGTGATTCCTCCCTTGGATTATTCTTGAAATCGAGTTTCGCGTTGTTGCAGTCAAATTGGAACTGTAATAATACTCATATTAAGTATTACATGAGGTTATATAATGTTGCGCCGTCGCCTGCCATCGTCCAATTCTTTGTTCACATTTGAGGTGGCAGCCCGGTTGTCGAGTTTTTCCGATGCGGCGCGCGAGCTTAATGTCACTCAACCGGCAATCAGTCGTTCAATCAGTCGATTGGAGGAACATCTTGGGTATCCCCTGTTCATCAGGCACGGCAGGTGGATCGAATTAACCCATAATGGCAACAGGTTATTTCGTTCTACGACATCCGCGTTCGGAGCAATTTCAGATACTTTAAGAGAGATAGATTATCATCAGGAAGATCATGATTCGGTAACGGTTTCCATGTCATCAACCGTGGTAAACTACTGGTTCATTCCACATTTGAGTGAGTTTACCGCGCACTTTCCAAATGTTGATCTCAATTTTGAGATGTTCGCCAGCGACAATGATGATATTCATCAAAATGCCGATTTGAGTATTCGACTGTCCAATCCAAAGGACGCCGATATGCATCGCTGGCCGTTTGCGGATGAGCGTATTCTGGCCCTTTGCTCACCAGACTACCTTGCAGAAAACGGCACGCTGGACAAACCCGTTGAAGGCAGGCCGCATTCGTTAATTGAGGGCGTTCATCAACGCTATTCGCTGGATGAGTTTTTTCATGCAACCGGGCAACAGTCGCCGGTCAACGCTAATATGATCAAGTTCTCTGATTATTCGAGCACCATGCAAGCGGCGATTTTGGGGCAGGGCATTACTTTGGCCTGGATAGCGGAAGCCTCCAAACAGGTCATTGACGGCAATCTTGTTCCGGCCTGCACCCAGGTGGTAAAAACCGGACGTCGTTATCACATCCTGGCATCGAACCTTACGCCCCTGCGCCCAATTGTTGAAGAAGTGCGCGACTGGCTGGCCAATGTCATGCGAGGCGACCAGAGAAAACTGACCTCTATTCTCAAAAGCGGTTGGGATCTCTTTTGAATATATCCGTGGTCTTTATCGGGTCGCCGTTTGCTCGCCGGTATTTTTGTCTCTGGACGGGGTGACGCCGAACTGCTCACGATAACACCGTGAAAAATGTGATTGGGATGAAAAGCCGGTCGCAACTGAAACTTCCTGCAAAGATATGCCTGAATGGAATATCAGGTGTCGGGCTCTTTCAAGCCGAAGGTTGAGATAATATCGGTGCAAGGTTTTTTTACGGTGTTTCAAAAACAACCGCTCCAATTGGCGAAGCGACAAGTTTACCTGTTGTGCAATCTCGGGCGCCGTTTTGGTGTTTTCAATATTGGCCATCATAAATTCCATGGCCATTGCCAGTTTTGGTGAGCGCCGCCGCGCCAGACCGGTTTCCACATTGCGCTGAAATTCTCCCGGTGTTCTAAGGTGGTCGTGAATAAACTGCTCGGCGATGGCAGACGCCAGGAATTCATCGTTACTGCGCGAAATCCAGTTCAGCATCATATCCAGCGAAGCAATGCCACCGGCGGCGGTTATCCGTTTGCGGTCAATCTCATAAATTCCCCCCGTCAAAATCGCGGAAGGGTGGTTTTCGCGAAAACTTTCATCATTCTCCCAGTGTATCGTGCATCGATAATTATCGAGCAGGCCGGCATTGGCCAATACCTCGCTGCCTGTGCTGATGGCTCCCATCACACAGCCACGACTGGCGAGTTTGCGCAACCAGTCTAGCAATGGTCGCGAATTCATGAATCTGACGTCAGTCAATCCGGCGCACACGATAATAGCATCCAATTGTAGTGACTTCTGAAATATCGACCCGTGGGGAGTGATCTCAATGCCGTTACTGGCGGTCATCACGCTGCCGGTTTCAGTCAATATGGTCCAGTTGTACAATGGCAATCCGGAAATCCGGTTTGCTGCCCTCAGCGGTTCAACTGCAGAGCTGAAGCCCATCATCGCAAAACCTGGCAGCAACAGGAATCCGATATTCTGCGATTTGGCAGTTTGACTGTGTGATTGATTGATGGCTGTCATTGAGGTTCCGAAGATGAATTGGCAGGAATGTGGGGTGATGTCCAATTTACATCAAAAAGTGTCGAAAATACTCAAACACTTTACCGGTTGAAACCCATCATTCAACCAAAAATCTGGAGGGTTGAATGAAGTCTCATGCACGGGTTGTTGTCATTGGTGGCGGGG
>JALTNS010000267.1:0-2489 GCA_027000565.1 Rhizobiaceae bacterium
AAATTGCAGACCTTGAGCGCCGCAGAGCCAAATTTGGCGGGATCGGGCGAAGGATTACACCAATCATCATTCCTTTGGGTGATGGCCTTGCCTTGAACGAATTAATTGATCTTTCGGCGTCTGTTCCCTTTGATCTGGATGGTAGTGGTGTTCTGCGTTCCTGGCGCTGGATCACGCCAAAAGCTGCCTGGTTGGTCTGGGATCCTGGAAAAGCCAATCGAATTAACAGTGGCCTCCAGTTATTCGGTTCGGTGACTTTCTGGCTCTTCTGGGCGAATGGATATGAGGTCCTGGCGACACTGGATGACAACGGCGATGGGCGCCTAACTGGGGCGGAACTGCGCGGGTTGGCACTCTGGCGCGACAGTAACGCCAACGGTGTCAGCGACTCAGGCGAGGTTCGGCCTGTAGCAGATTGGAACATCCAGGCAATAAATGTTAAATATAAGTTGCATCAGGCTGGTTTTCCCTACAGCTCTAAAGGCGTTTTGTTTAAGGATGGCCGTACACGCCCCAGTTACGACTGGATTGTACCAGCCACACCAGTGCACCTGCCCAACTCATAGAAAAGTGAAAACTGTCATTTTTCAAACGGGTGCATATCAAATATTCTGGATGCCAGCTTTTGTGTTGAAGCTTTAAATGAAGCAATTACCAAATATGACAAGCTGGAGTTTATGAACACGAATCAAGGTAGCCAGTTTACCAGTTCTGCATGGATAGCCACCCTGGGTGATGCTGATATCAAAATATCAATGGACGGGCGTGGCAAATATCCATTTTGATGCTGGTGCGAACCAACCACTATGTTGCATACTACAGATATGATCATCAAAAACACAACCGGATTACTGAACCTAGCCGAAGAGCTCGGTAGACAGCTATTGGTTGAACTATTTCATGTGCACGGCACAGCAGGGGCATGGCAACCGCTTCTATGCCGCTAGCGCAAAACCGCGATTTCAAGTTTCACGCCCCCCTTGTTATCTTTAGCGAGTTTGTTTTCTGAACCTTTTGGAAGCAGGAAAGCCAGAGTTTTGCGGTTGCGTTTCAACTCAATCCCGCCCAGCTTCACCAAAATATCGCGGTTAACGAGATCGAATGGATCTCCATAGTTATCCGCCAATCGAATTTCATAATTGGGTATGGGGGTAAATTTGTCATTTCTTTGGACTTTGATTTGTGCGTTTGGATTGTACCTAACCAATAGCTCGTCTCGCAAGGACAACTGGATTTCAAGCACGTTCTTTATAGTCCAATACATGGAACTGGCTCGCAAAAGCTTTCGGCTTGCCACACTGAGATAAGCTTGGTTTCTTATGTAGATTTTGAATGCGGACCCCTCAAAAAATTCGGCCACTGCTTTCTTCGTAGCCTCTTTTGTTAGATCCTTTGCCAATCCCTTCAAGAAACTTTTACCCAACTGTTTGGCAAGCTTCTTGAAGCCTTGCTTTCCAATCATCACGGCAAATGCTTTTTCTGTCGCTTCCAACTCGGCTGTCTGCTTTGTAATCATTTTTTCCAAAGCTACTGTCATTTTAGAAAACAACTCTGGATTATCATTGCGCAACACATCGTCAATCCATTGTCGTCGCATATAAGTACTCCACAGGTCGTCCAGTTTGACTTTTCCACGCTCCCGCAAAAGCTGCTCGATTAATATCTTTTTGCTTTGCCCGGTCGTAATAGTTTTCAGTCCACGTTTAACCGATCCTGACGGCACTTTGGACAATGTCGCCAGAACCGCGTCACCAGCCGATAGTGTTGCATCATAGTAGGAGGGCGGAAATATTGCGGTTTCGACTGCCTTCTTAATAATCTCCGCACCCACAGCATAGGGGCCACCTTTTCCCGCCTTTTTCAGGTCATAGACAAAAAAACCCGATTCGATGAGCCACTGGCTAAGGTACGATTGGTATATTGCATCATTGAGATCATCTCCTGCCGCATTTGCTTCAATCATGGCCCTGTTAAAATCAGAACGATAACCTTTCCGGATGAAATCAAGCCTTCTTAAATGATTGCGAAGTGCCTTTATTGTTTTGTCCAGGAGATCAAGGTCATTTTCCGGAACCCAGATACTGGCCTGAAAAGTTTTGCCGCTATCGATACCAAAGGAGATACCAGTAATACCCGTCATCAATGGTGAGCCTGCTTTGCTGAACTTGCTGAACTTGGCCGTTAAATTTTCAAATTTGTCCTCGGCTTGAAAATAGCTTGACGAAGCCCTTTCATGCTGTATTTCAGCGAGCGCCAAATCCGTTTCGGCTTTCTTTGCCGCTTTCTGAAGATTGAAATATTCGAGTTCAAGTCGTTTTATTCTGGTCTCGATCGCCGCAGTATCTTTGTCGACACCCAATTCCTGTTTCAGTTTGTTCAGGCGTTTTGAGTGTGCTGTTCGTTCAGCCTTTAATTCATCATATTCGATAACGAGCCGGGAGATTGCCCGGTTTGAACCTGTTCCCGGATTTTGTCGCAGGTATTCTACC
>JALTNS010000267.1:2499-15859 GCA_027000565.1 Rhizobiaceae bacterium
TCTTTTTTCGATACGTTTGTATTCTGGAGATTTTCGCTTCTCGTCAATAACTCCAGATTGAAATTTTAGTTTGGTCTGTCCAAGTTCAAAACGCTTTTCATTCATTTTGCGTATTGCGGCAAAGTTGGCCTTCAGTGCGTCGCGGACACGCTTTGTTGCTGTTTCATAATATCCCAACTCCAGACGATAAATTTTCTCTGCATCCTGCTTATCAAGTCTTAAATAAAGACGCGTTTTTTCCCACGGACTGTAATCGATTGTAATATCGTTGATGAATACCTGTGTTTCTTCAGATTTTTTACTGCCCTTAATACCATCCACTGTGCCCGTGATTATAGCTTGAGGTGGTATCTGGATTCTGAGGGGGGCGGTTTGCGCGATCGCATATTTAGCAGTGGTAACAAACATGGAAAGCAAACCCAGCAAAGCGAGAGCACGGGAAATGTAAATTAAATCTCGAAACACTGATCGACTGGCTATTCCTATTCTATTCGTATGCTGGTTGCTCATACAATCACTCCGCCCTAAACTCCGGTGGAAGATCTAGAACAAACGCAGCACTTCGATACTTACGGTTATCTTCCAATAGTTGTTCGACACCAATTTCTACCTGACTGCCTTTCCAGGAAAGCAAGGCACTTTTACTGCTATCTCGCTGCGGGTTCTTAAACCTCACTTCAAGGAAAATTGGTGCGCCATAGGGAAGATCTCCCTTTATTTCCATTAGTTCGCCATTAACCTCATGTAAAAATACCAAGGTTCCAGAATTATCTCGCTCCAGTACCAAACTCCTTGACCATGGTGTATGGATGCGACTAATAGTCTGCTCAAGATCAAACATACCATTGCTATAAGTAACCTTCAGGCGCCACCACTTGCCAATCAGTTTTAGCGATTTCGATGGATAATCAAACTTAGCCTCCAGTTCTATCCATTCTGGTGGCGACCATGAGGCAATCAGGCTGCGTGTAACCGATTGTGGCAGATTGGTAATATCCTTTGCACTGCGCAAAGTGCGCGATGCGGTAATTCGACCGCCCTGCATCAGTACAGATTCATAGTCCCATGAACGACCATTCTTGTCGGTTACGCGGATGTTTAAAGATTTTGCTTTGCCGCTTGCGCGCAATTTTTTTGCGTTCACCGGATCATACTTATCTACCGGTGACGTGGGGATATTCTCAGCGCGTATCTGCTTGATCTTCTCCTGCAAACGGACGATTTTATCTTCGCCGCCCGGCTCTCGAAGCCCCTGACCAAGATATTCAAATGGTTCCTTCAGTTTGCGGAATTTTGTTTGTCGCACAATTTCGCCGGTTTCGGTATTTTTCCATTTGAATACAAGGTTGGTCTTCAACTTCTCAATTCCATTTTCGAGTCTGGCTATGCGAGCTTCAGGATCCTCCGCAGCTTGTTTGATGTTTTCATTATCATTTGGCGGCTGCGCAGTCGGCGGATAAATTGACCCGGTGTCTTCGAGTAACTTCTGCATATCTTTCAATCTGGCGCTGGCATCCTGTAGCCGGTTGATCCAGTCAATTAAACTGCGAAATTTTTCCAGGGTTTTCTTTTGCTGTTCATCCAATTTGCCAAATTCATTTTTCAGGGCTTTTTCAATAACCTTCTGTTCCTGTTTGAATTTTAGTTTTTTTGGCATCTGCTTGATGTCCTTGAACGCTTTTTTCAAGGCATCAATATCCGGTAATATATAGTCTAAACTGGTTGAATACTGATCTTCCAGCGACTTGATTTGATCATCTATTCGACCGCGCAAACCGCTGAGAGTACGGTAGCCATAAGTTTCTTCTGCGGGCTGTTTTTTGCCATGAATGGCATCTTGAGCCTGTTCGAACCCGGACTCCGAATTGTCCACGTAGTCTTGATACAGATCAGCCAAACTTTTGGTAATCGTCGGACCTTGTTTATTGAATGGATCGACAACAGCCTCATCGCCTGCTTGTGGAACAGGGGACTCTTTATCATCAACATCTTTGTCCTTTTTGGGGTTTACATTCTTATTGGGTACCGGTGGCGGGACACCTTTCTTGGGTCCCGAATCAGATATCTCCCAAACATCTCCATTACTGGTCCGCCGCCAGGTGCCAAATATATTTTTCTTGAGACGGCGGACTTCTTCATCGGTAAATACAGAAACAAGATCTTCATCAGGTTGCAGCCGTAATAATTTTTCTTTGCCATCAGCACTTGATGCGGTGGATACATTGCCACCCAACATCAGGCTGAATCCATCATCTTTTCCCTCACTGGTTTCATTAGCCTTGATTCTGATATTGAAGCGATTTCTATCTGGATCCCAGTTGATGGCTAGTTGATCATCATTGTCTCCAACAGCCAATGTGTGGTTTCGGGGCAGATTTTCGGCCTGGGTCGCCTGGATATTTTGTTTAGCCCAATAACGAACTCCAGCCTGTCTGAATATATCTCGTGCCCTGCGGCGAATTTCATCCTGGACCGGGTCGCCAGTTGATTTTTTCAATTCTGCCTTGCTTTGGGTGAACAAATCCCTGGTCATTGAAGCAAGGTTTGGCGGCACGCCCTGCGCCATCGCCGTCCCAGGTAATAAAATCACAATCGCTATCGCCATGTAAAACATGCAATTGCGAATTCGAATGGAGCTTACCGTTGGCATATTTATTTCTCCGACAGTAACTATTTAATCTTGATTTTGAGGTTTCCCTTTCCAAATGCTCCCCGGCTAATTTACATAAATACCCTGCTGGTACCAAACGGTTGAATCCGACAATAGTTCAATGTGCATTTAAGTTCCGATGAGGCATTGCCTTTATGAGTCTGACTCGAAAGTCCTGTTGCAAAAACTAAGGCTTGAAAAACGTGCCAAACGATCACTTTTTGCAAGAATCTAGCATTTCGGGAATTCGTAGTCTGACTGATTTTACATGTTGTTGACCCGCCCGGCGTAAGATATTGAAAACATGTCGATACTTTCGAATTAGGCTCTTAAGGCGTCTCAATCTTAATCCAGTCGAAGAGTGCAATACTCTCGCCTCTTGTTGCTCCTTTTTGAAAAAAACCAAAAACCACCGAACCTTTCAGGCGCAGAACAGTGAATTTATCCAGATAAGTCCAACCCGGTTGTTTACCATTCTTGGCTTTTCCTAGCCTTATACTGCCGGTATAGCTTCGTCCCCGCTTTTGAAGTCGAAGCAGGATTGGCTGCGGTAAGGATTTGGCATTGTTAGTAAAATTTTTGCCTTCCTCGTACTTTACACCTTTCCACAGCACCTTGAACGATGTTGCCGCCTTATCTCTAGTTTGCTTCCTACCGAATATTGAGATAATTGCTTGCGGGGCTAATGAAGTAATCCAGGATTGGATACTGATCTCTATAAATTTTTTCTCGCTATCAAAAATCCCGATTACCGCTTTTTCCGCAACTGTCTGAAACTCGACCGATAGTTTTGCCGTTATCGTCCAGTCTCCCTTGGGCAGCGGTTTGGAAAGCTTAAAAAGATTGTTTACCGTGCGCTTGGCGAAATTACCGGGCGTGTCCCCCACGATTAGTAGTTTTCCGTCTTCAATGATAAATGCATCTGGATTGGGATTGACCACCTCCCAGTCTTCAGCCAATTCTTCCCCCTCGAAATTGTCCTCAAAATAAATTGTCGGCTTGGCTGGAACAATGGGTTTCGGTTTGGTTTCGACCTGTGCAACCTGAACCGCATTGGTAACCGCACTGCTAAAACCTCCTGTACTGTTGGCTGCGAAATATTTTCCTTTGCCGAGTCTGGCAATACATTCCAGTTCGGTCCTGTCTTTCTCTGAAATATCAAATCCGACAACATGTACTCGGAGATTGATATTTGATCTGGCCAATTCACCGGCAACTGCACATGCATCGCCACCGCAGGTTTCTATACCATCGGAAATCAATACTATATTGTTGTTTCCCTGTTCTAGACTGGGAAATGCAGCAGGCGCCTGTCTTAAAGCCTCCGCAATCGGGGTTTTCCCTTTTGCATTGATTGCCTTTATACTGTTCACAATTTCGCCTGCAGAACCATTCCCAACAGGCGTGATTAGTTCTATATCGTTACATGCACCTAGGTCCTTACGACTCAGGCGGTGTCCGTAGGCCATCAAGCCAATTTTTGTATCTTTAGGGAGATCACTGACCAGCGCGGACAATGCTGTTTTTGCGGTATCCATTTTGGTCTGGCCTTCAAGCTTTCCCTGCATTGAGCCCGATGAATCAAGGATAAACAAAAGATTGTTCTGTGCTTGAACAGAGGAGATTGGAAATACACCAAAAAAAATGAAGAATATGGCGGTTAGCAAACTAAAACAAACCCGCATGGCTAACTCCTCAAGGTTAGATGCCAGGTAAATGCTAAATTTGACAATATCTAATCACAGATCTGAAATTATAGTAACAATTTCAGTCTATTCGAGCCAAATATTGGCTTCGCCCAGCTTTTAGCTAGGAAAAATCTAGGCACATTCAAATATCCCATTCAATGCGACAAGTCGTCACTATTTTAAGACCTCTGATAAATAGTGTTTCTAGCCTGAATTATTCATCACACATTTCCAGTTTCATCCGGTTGTGAGGGATTGGCCGGGTTGCCGGCGGTGATTTGATCTGAACCTGGAATACGCCGTTTGGGTTTGATTGTGGGGGGGCTCGAACGGCAGCTCCTGCCGCGTTGATTATCCTTAGATTTTGAACGGGCATCCGCAAGCTGTGGTACTGTTTACTAATCTGGCCAGCATCCCAGTTGACAAATTCCAATGCCCAGATGACCTCGATAAAATGGCAAGTCTCGCGCTCAATATTGATCGCGCAATGCGTAAACACGCACCAGCAGGATGGAAGGGCGAGCACAATTGTATTATCATTGAGACGGGCAAGGGATTAGTCCTCCAGGTACTATCCGTAATGGTGTTGATCTTCGTGGCGTGGTCCTCAAGAACAGCCAGATCAGCTATGACAGACTCCAGGAACTAGCCGCAGAACCACGCAAAGGGTACAGGCTCAAGGACGCGCTCAACATCCCCAACTAACCTGTCAAAGCTATCTGCCTAATATTTGGGTCACCAGCGTGGGGCACAAGAGCAAAATGCGCATTCATTAAGTTGTTGATTTTATAATGTTTTATAGGTCTATAAAGTAGTGGCGGTAGGGTTGTGACTGAATACGAAATCTCTCTGTGATTGATGCGGATCATCTCTGCATTGACCCGAATAATTCAATTCTCTTGAACCTGTCTCCCAGTTGCTTCATCAATTGACCAAAATTTTGTACCGCCCCAACCCATTTACTGCTCCGCGACCTATATACGTGGTTTCCCCGATAAGCAGGAATGGCCACAACGAGCCGAGATCACCGGTAATTTCCAATTCTGACATGGTCACATCACGAAATCCGGTTTGTCTGTTTCTGCCGGAATCGAGACGCAAGCTGCTGGTATGAACCGAGCCGACAAATTCACACTTCAGGTTTTTCCAGTCTGTAAAAAGCGCGTCCAGGTTATCTGATAACAAAGTATTTTGCCAGCAGACCATCAGCGCTACCCGGATTAACAGCTTTTTTAGAACCTGATGCGGGTTGTTAGCGATTTCAGTGCGCTCGGTATCCAGCGGAGTGATGAACGACAATTTACACTCGTTTGAGGTTGTGCACGACAAATCCAATTTACGCGCCTGGGTTTTGACCGAGGAGATGCCAATCCTTGATGGAACAAAATATGTGCCCGCCGCCAGCTTGTGCCAATGCACCCGGTCTCGCAAGGCTTCGACCAATGCTGGCGCCGCCGCCTGTATCCAGAAATCTGCTGATCCAAACACGGTCATTCGAACAAGCAAATCCTGGCTTCCATGTCGTTCTGCCGCCAGCACAAACGGTTTTGGCATTTCCGCCCGGTAAGATTAGCCGCTACCGGCCCGCCATGATGACTGTCAGTGGTTTTCTTAAAGCGGCGTTTTTGTATTGCTTTCAAAGCGTTGTCACGCATTAACCGGGCGATGCGATGCCTGCCAACAGCAAGACCTTCCTCGCACAATTCAACATGCATGCGCGGCGCACCATAGGTTTCCTGCGAAAGAGAAAAATGCTCTCGAATATAAGCCAGCAGTATCATGTCATACAGCTGGCGCTGGCTGGGTGCCCGGTTCTTCCAGGCATAGTAGCCACTGGTGCTGACGCCCAGCAATTCACACATCCGCTCGATTGTCATGTCGGCCTTGTTCGCATCGATGGCACGGAACCTCATCGACTTGTCTCCTTGACGAAAAAGGCCGTGGCTTTTTTTAATAAATCACGTTCCTGACGCAGAAGCTCATTTTCCTTGCGAAGACGGGCCAGTTCCATTTCAACATCATCATGCGGGCCCGATAATAATTCCGCATCCCGATACACTCTTTTCCAACGCGTAGCGTCGAAAGGCCAATGCCCAAATCGCTTGCGATCTGTTTGATCGTCAATCCGCTCGTCTCAACCAGACGAACAGATTCGCGTTTGAATTCATCTGTAAATACTCGTCGTTCTCTTTTGCCCATTGGGTCCTCCTGTTGCTTTCAAGCTATCAGAAGTCCCTCTACTTTTTCAGGGCAAGTCCATTATTCCGGATGTAAATATGATAGATTATGATATATTGCCCGATGCCGGATATGGTTTCCGGGTTATCGAAAGAACGGCTAACCGGTTGATATTGGAAATGTTGGTGTGAACAAACGCGAGGCATTGTTGAAACGGTTTGACGAACTGCACTCGGTTGAGAGTGTAAGGGCGATTTATCGTGACGCGCCCGATGATGCCATTCTAAGGGCAATTAAGCGGGCGGAAGAGCAACGGGCGTTTGTTAGACGCCACGGTGTGGTAGCGAGTGGCGGTGTTCCCCGATTTGTACCGGTAAATAGCTAAACCGACCGGAAATTACCTGATCAGGCACCCCCTGCATGGCAGGCAAAACAACCAGATATTACTGGCCTTCAGTGAAGGTTCGAGCAGTCATGCAATCATCGGATAAATCACAATACCTGAAAAAGTCGATGAAAGACATAACACTGACTGATCTGGTCCAGACCCGAAGAACGGAAACCAAAAAACTTCAGACCATGTGACGAGACCTGTGTGAAACAGAACATCCGGCATTTAATCGGCGACCTCTCGAAAGCCGTCTGGCTTACCGCTCGTCGTCCCTGATTATTTGGTCCTTCTCCTTCCTTTCTGGGTTATATTGGAATTGTCGCAAGAAACCCAACATATCTACACTCAATAACAATGAACTCTGGAGTTTACTTCTTGTGAGCCCGGCAAGATGCTAAGAGTCCGATTCAAAAATTCATCAAATATAACAGTATCTTGCCAATCGCCTTATGAGAATGCGTATGTGGGCTATGAGTATCCATGCGGTTGAGCTTTCGATTGATTTCTCCCAATCCTTGGCCAGTCTGCGACATCTACCGAGCCATGCGAAGGTGCGCTCGACCAAAGCAGTTTACCGCATGGTCATGGCTCCGACATTCGCTTGGGGACTGTCGGCAATGCCTGCCGTGGGCAAGGTATCTTGGTCGGCCCGTTACGCCGCGCTTGTGGCCGCAACAAGCCAGCAGGCGGGCAACGAATTTGCTGATACAGTCGTTGGAAAATCAAACGTCCGCAGAAAACAAAAATAGTATTGTGCTGAAATTCAGCACAATTTCGGGGACCAGACAAAACTTTTTGCGAAGCTCCGGGCAGTGATAGCCCTTCGTATCATACTGTTTTTATTAAGGTTTAGTGGCGGAGAGGAAGGGATTCGAACCCTCGAGACGGTTCCCCGCCTACGCCCTTAGCAGGGGCGCGCCTTCGACCACTCGGCCACCTCTCCGAGGCCGTGAATATTGGCAAAAGCAGCACAAATCAAGGAGAAATATTTTATCAACCGGCAAATAGGTGCCAGATGGGAAAATCGGCGCGGGAATCTCGCCTCATTTGCCGTTTTTACCCACCCTGAATGCCGCCTTTAACCGCGCGCATGATGGCGCTGGCGGTGGCGATTTTGTTGCCTTCGCCATCCACGACCTCGCCTTCGGCAAAAATGGTCGTTGCGCCACCGCCGGTAACTCTTCCGATGGCGCGTACTGGCCCGGGTTTTCCCGCTGCCAGATAGTTGGTGGTTAAAGTCAGCGTCACAACCCGCTGGTTGACATCTTCGGCCAAATGGCGGCTCGCGGCATAACCGCAGGCGCTGTCCAGCAGCACACAGATAACCCCGCCATGCAACACGCCTGCCCGGTTGAGGTGAATTTCGCCCACCTCAAGCTCAATCTCGGTGCGGTCACTATACACATGGGTGACATAACCGAGATTATTCTGCAGACCCATATCGGCGCGGTAGGTAACAGGGTGGTCTGTATTTTTTTCTCTCACGATTGTTCCTTTTCTCTCACGGCTGTTCCACGCTTCGCGCGGGCCTGCGAGGCGCACCGCACAAGCGGCGGCTCGCTCTTCGCTCGCCATACGGCAAACATTGAATAATCAGCCCGCAGAAAGAGCAATCACCCGCTCGATATGATGGTCCTCATCGCCAAACTGATGGTCAATCATCGTCAGCCGCTTGGCATAGTGCGGCAGGGCATATTCCCATGTCATGCCGATGCCACCATGCATCTGGATTGTTTCCTCGGCAACAAGGTGCCCTACCCGGCCAACCAGGTTTTTCAACGCCGAGACATTCCACTCACGCAATTCGCGGCCTGATTCCAGATGTCCCGCGGCATTGATCAACGAGGACCGCGCCTGTTCGATTTCAATCAGCATTTCGGCATATCGATGCTGCAATACCTGAAAACGGCCGATGATTACGCCAAACTGTTTGCGGGTTTTGAGATATTCAAGGGTCATTTCGGTGGCGACCTGCATGGCCCCCAGCGCCTCGGCTGAAACCGCAACAATGCCAGCGGCAAAAGCCTGTTCGATGGTGGCAAATGCTTCTTCGCCAAGCCGCACATGGGTTGAAACCTCAACCCCGTTGAGCGCAATATCGCCAACCCGGCCGCCATCAACCGTTGGGCAACCTCGAATGGCAACCCCTTTGGCGTGCGGATTGACCAAAAATAACGCAATGCCTTCTTCGTCCGCAACATCACCGGAGACACGGGCGGAAACCACCAGCAGATCGGCACTGTCGCCATTCAGCACCGCGGATTTATGGCCTGTAAGCCGCCAGCCTTTTTCAGTTTTTTCGGCCCCTGTTGCCACATGGGCAAGGTCGTAATGGCTTTCCGGCTCGCTGTGGGCAAAAGCCAGCAGGGTTTCGCCGCCAATGACCTTTTCCAGCAACATTTTTTGCTCGGCGCTGCCGGCAAGCTCAACCAGTTTGCCGGCCACAAGATTGGCCAACATGGGTTCAACCACCAGCCCCTTGCCAAGCTCTTCAAACACCACCGCAAGATCAAAGCCGGTGCCGCCAAAGCCCCCAACATCTTCACCAAAAAGCGCACCGATCAGCCCCAGTTCGGCAAATTCGCCCCAGATTTCGCGGGAAAACCCTTCATCGGAAGCGGCAAATTTGTGACGGGATTCGATGTCGTATTTTTCACGCACAAAGCGGGTCGCCATATCGGCCAGCATGCGGCGGTCGTCGGTCAGGGAAAAGTCCATTGCTTAAAGCCCGTTCAGTTTTGAAATGATGTTTTTTTGGATTTCATTGGAGCCGGCAAAAATCGACAATTTGCGATTGTTGAAATAATCGGCGGCAACCGGATTGGCATAATCCGGTCCAATTGGTGGCTCGTTGTAACCGGCATCCAGCGCTTCGGATACAAAGGGCAGCGCGTGGGGGCCAAGCGCACGGCGGGCAAGATCATTGATCGCCTGGCGAATGACCGTGCCTTTGACTTTCATCATCGATGAATCCGCCGGTGAAGCAGCGCCACTCATCGCGTCCTGCAGCACCCGCAAATTGGTGGTGCGAAGGGCCGCCAGATCGATCTCGATTTTGGCCATGCGGGCGGCAAACAGCGGGTCTTCGGCAAGCGGTCTGCCTCGTTTTTTCTGCGCTTTGGCAATGCGCTTCAGCTGCGCCAGCCCTTCGGTGGAAAAGCCGATACCGGCGGTGCCGGTGCGTTCGTGGGTCAACAGATATTTGGCATAGGTCCAGCCCTTGTTTTCTTCCCCGACAAGATTTTCAACCGGCACCTTTACGTCATCAAAGAATATCTCGTTCACTTCGTGTTCGCCATCGAGCAGAATGATCGGCCGCACCTCGATGCCGGGGGTTGCCATATCAATCAGCAGAAACGAAATACCCTGTTGCGGTTTTCCCTCATTGGAGGTGCGCACCAGACAGAATATCCAGTCGGCATGCTGACCAAGGGTGGTCCAGGTTTTCTGACCATTGACAATGTAGTGGTCGCCCTCGCGCACCGCAGTTGTTTTTAGCGAGGCGAGATCAGATCCGGCACCGGGCTCGGAATATCCCTGACACCACCAGTCGGTGCCATCAAGAATGCGCGGCAGATAGTGGTCGCATTGTTCGCTTGAGCCAAAGGCCATCAAAACCGGGGCCAGCATGCCAATGCCAAACGGCACCACCCGCGGCGCACCGGCACGGCAGGCTTCCTCCTCGAAAATATTGCGTTGAACCGCATCCCATGCAGCACCGCCATATTCCTTTGGCCAGGCGGACGCGAGCCAACCACGGTCATTCAGGATTGCATGCCACTCGACCATGTCTTCTTTGGTCAGCCGCTGTTGCTTTTTGACCTTGTCGGCAATACGAGCCGGCAGCTTGTCTTTCAAAAACGCCCGCACCTCATCGCGAAACGCCAGTTCCTCGTCATTATAGTTCAGGTCCATTTACATTTCTCCCAGATACCACCTCACATGGTGGATGAATTTTTTACATTGCCGAGGTGCCGCCATCAATCGCCAATGCCTGCCCGGTGGTGAAACTGTTGTCAGGATCGCATAACCACAGCATTGCCTGTGTCACTTCGTCAGCGGTTGCCATGCGGCGCATCGGTATGCCGCGAACCAGAAAGTCCTCTGCTTTTGCATCAGCGTTTCCCCCTAACAAATCGTCCTCGACCATAGGGGTGCGGGCAAAGGCCGGGCAAATGGCGTTGATGCGAATACCGGATCTCGCATATTCAAGCGCTGCGGTTTTGGTCAGGCCGACAACCCCATGTTTGGCGGCTGAATACATCGAACCCCGTGGCGCACCGACAATACCTGCCAATGAAGATGTATTGACAATGGACGATGTGCGACCGTGTTCGGCAAATGCCTTCTCCATCACCTTGATCTGGTATTTCATGCCATAGAACACTCCCATCAGATCAACCTGAACTGTCGCCAGCGCTTCAGCCGAATCCACGTCCGCAGTCTTTACCTGGCGGTGGCCGATACCGGCATTGTTAATCGCCACATCAAGGCGGCCAAATGTATCAATCGCCAGATCGACCAGTTGCTTTGAGGTTTCTTCAACGGTCACATCCTGCACCATTGTTACCACATCGCCACCAATCTCCCGCAATTCTGTTGCAAGGGCCTCAAGCCCCTCTTCCGCATGGTCGGAAAGCACCAGATTGGCGCCCTGGTCGACGAATTTTTTCGCCATCGAGCGGCCAAAACCGCCGGCTGCTCCGGTGATCAGCACACTTAACCCGTCAAATTTTTTATCGGCCATTTATCAGGCTTCCTTTTCAATGAGATCAATGGCCGCTGCGGCCAGCAGCGGCACGGCCGCGGCCATTTGTTTGCCGCGTTCGGGGTTTGAGGCATTGCCATCGGCCGCCCGTTTGGCCACCCCTTGCAAAATGGCCGTGAGGCGGAAAATGCAAAATACGAGATAAAAGTTCCAGTTGGGAATATCGGCGATGCCGCGACGTTCGCAATATTTTGCCACATATTCCTCTTCGCCGGGCAGGCCAATGGCTTGCCTGTCTATTCCACCAAGACCGCGCATGCCGCCGTGATGTGGCAGCCGCCACTGCATGCATTGATAGGCGAGATCAGCCAGCGGATGGCCAAGGGTTGAAAGTTCCCAATCCAGCAGGGCGATTACTTTTGGCTCATCACGGGCAAAAATCATATTGTCCAGCCGGTAGTCGCCGTGGACGATTGCCACCTCGCCGTCATCTTCCGGCATGTTGTCGTCAAGCCACTTAATCACCCGGTGAACCTGTGGCTGCGGGGTCATTTCGGAGGCACGAAACTGCTTGGCCCAACGGTCGGTCTGGCGGGCATAATAATTGCCGGGACGACCAAACTCACTCAGGCCGACCGCATCCACATTGACCGAATGCAGGCTGGCAAGGGTTTTGTTCATGGCATCCGAAATCGCCGCGCGTTGTTGGTTGGCGGATTTGCCTTCACCCAGCTCCGGCAGGGCCGGGTCCCAGAATATCCTGCCATCAAGATATTCCATGATAAAAAACATTCGCCCAATCGGGCTGTCCTCATCGGCCAGTGCCAGCACCTTCGGTACAGGCACATCGGTTGCGGCAAGGGCATTCATGACCTTGTATTCGCGGTCGACCTGGTGGGCTGATTTCAGCAATTCGCCCGGTGGTTTGGCGCGCAATACATATTTACCGCTTTCAGCCTCCAGCAGATAGGTCGGGTTCGACTGGCCGGTGTTGAATTTGGTGATCGTTTGCAGGTTGTCGAAACCATCGATATTGGCCGCCAGCCAGGGAGCCAGCGCATTTTTATCGAGTTCGTTGGGGTTGGTGGTCACATCTTACCCTTTTGCACCTTTGGTGGCCTTCTGGATGATCTTCATCACATGGTCGTTGCCGGCGAGCATTTCACGCGCCTTTGACATATCAGCAATATCGTCAAATTGCGCCGCAATGGTTTCAGGCGAGCGATCATCTTCTGGAATATAGAGCCCGTCAGATTCCATCAGCTTGGCAATTGAATAACATCCCGCCCCGGCCAGCATGATTGTACGCGAGGGGCCGTCTTTAGAGGCCAGATATAAAACCGCGGGGGTTACATGTTCGGGTGCGATCTGCGCCAGCATTTGTTCAGGAATAATATCCTCGGTCATCCGGGTAGCAGCCGTTGGCGCAATGCAATTGACGTGGATATTGTTTTTGGCGCCCTCAATGTGGAGGGTATTCATCAGCCCGACAACACCGCATTTGGCAGCCCCATAGTTGGCCTGACCAAAATTGCCATAAATGCCGGAGGTCGATGTGGTATTGACGATGCGACCGAAATTCTGCTCTTTCATGATATTCCACACAGCGCGGCTGCAATAGGCGGTGCCCTGCAGATGCACATCAACCACCGCATCCCAGTCAGTAATTTCCATCTTGCCGAAGGATTTGTCGCGCAAAATACCCGCATTGTTGACCAATACATCAATGCGACCCCATTTCGCCA
>JALTNS010000268.1:0-2891 GCA_027000565.1 Rhizobiaceae bacterium
GAAAAATGGGCCATTGACATAACAGAACCATTTGATCGTCCTGCATTTGAAAAAGCCCTTAGCAAATGCGCCAAATCTTCTTTGCGAATAAAGGGGATTGTTTTTTTCAAAGACAGCGTTGACGCCTATGTCGTTCAATGTGTGGCTCAACATTGTAGTATCACAGCGGTTGACAATACGTTTGGAAGCACCTCTCGCCTCATCGCCATCGGTATTCGCGGACAACTTCCGGAATTTAATTTTACCGAGTGATTTGAGTTTAACAATACCAGATTTTTACTATTAATGTTTTAGATTAACCACAATACATAACATGTTATAATTTTAGCATTTACGTACTTCTCGCCAGGCGCGTGACAAGCCGGAAAGCGACAGCGGCACATTTAATAACCGACTGGTGGGGAGCGGCCTGAAACCAAAAACAACAGATCTTTCCCGTCGCAGGCGTTTCAGTTCTTTGCGGGTTATTTTACCGGTCGCAGTGCATCTGTTTGGATTGCACGACTGCCATTCGAGCCCGATGGCGGTTTTTTTACCCCGTACATGCCGATAGGCAATTCCGGAAACAAGATCGGCACCGGTTGGAACATTTACAGAAATTATACTGGAAAGCCGGTCTTTTGGATCTGCCTTTTTGATCGGGTAAATTGCTACTTCGAGCAACTTCGCTCCTGTTTTTCTGCTCAATACCTGCTGAACAACATAACAAGAAATACCGGCTTTTTTTGGATTTACAAATGTCCAGTCCTGGAATCTTTTAATACCAGGATTGCTGTTTTGATCCTGACTGGCGTAGGCAAATGTAGCCGTGGCCGACAAGAATATTGCTGAAACCAAGGTAAAAACCGTTTTTGGGAAGATTTTACAGACCATCATGAATTTTTCTGCACTCAACAAAATCTGTTTTACCTCGGAGGTGCAGCTTGCCTATCCAAAAGCAACTTGATGTCATAGTTCAGGGTGACAGTTGGCCCCTTTGCACCCCGCTTGCCACCAGCAGGTGTTGTGAACCCGGTAAATCCAAACAGGCTTGGCGAAAATCTGGCGCCGGTCAGGGCATTGACAATAGCAGAGCTGCCACCAACGGCACCGCCATTATTGCCGCCACCACCGGAATTACCAGCACCACCGGAATTACCGCCGCCGCCGGAGTTGCCTCCACCACCGCCGCCTGTCGCATCAGGACCGAATACTGTTCTGGCGCCATAAACTCCCGGTTCGATGATTGAACCCACCACATTTGGCTCAATATCCTGGAGATTATCGGAACCGTGCTGCAAAATTGCCTCAAATTGACCAGCAACAATTTCCGGGGTCAATGGGGTTCCCAACAGGTCTACCCGAACGAATCCCGGGCTTACGATTCTCACCGACCCGGTATCACTCAAAACATATCCAGCCTCGAAACTGGCAAAGCTCTTTTCCAGATTAATGCTGTTGCGGGCAACGACAAACAGCTTTTTGATGTCTCCGGTAGACAGCAACAGCGGATTGTTACTGTCACCAATTGAACCTTCAAGCGCGCTGATGAACACATCAGATCCGGTCAGACCGCCCTCACCGGTTATATTTCCATCGATTGAGGTCAATACCAATTCACCTGACTGAAAGTTCGATGAGAGAGAAGACACAGAACCCGCCAGTCGAAGGTTGCCACCGGCGACAATATCGACCAGTGAGCCATCTCTGGAGCGGATGCCGAAAATTTCCAGATCATTTGCTTCCCGCAGCTGGATGGCACCGGTCAACACAGTCATCCGCAAAACTCCTAGATCAATGCCAAATCCGTCCGGGCCGGCATTACCCAAACTGCCTGCGTTGATATTTGCGATTTCCCCCGGACCCGTTGAAATGAGCACTGGCCCGGTAGCAAGCGCCCGAAGCCTGCCCCTGGCATTAACGGTCAATACAGATCCACCACCAACCGCCGAAGTTTCAATACGGCGTATATCCATATCGTCACCGGTTATATTGATCCGCCCACTTCCGGCATCTATGCTGCCACCGGAGCCTTGCGAAAACAGTCCGTCGGATATTTCAAAATCAATACTACCGCCGGATGTACGGACCTGGCTGGAAAGCCATAGGGATAGCTCACCGACATTGCCGCCAATCAGGAATTCCAAAGCGCCGCCATCAGTATTCACGCGCGCATTTTGAAGCAACCTTTTGGTTCGCACAAACACAGGGCTGCCAGCACTGGTGAGACCACTGCCTTCAATCCGTGCTGTCGCATTGGCCCCAACGATGTTGATACCGGTGCTACCCGCTCTTGTTTGAAGCAACTGGAAGCGAATGTCAGAAAGATCGGTCAATCCGAGATTTACGCCCATTGAACCAATTGCTGTTACTGGAAGCAACGCACTTTGCAGGTTTTCTATTTCCAGGCGTCTGGATTGGGTTCCGATTTGGTCTGCATCAAGGGCAATCCGGTTATATGCTGAAATTCGTGAGCCCGATACCAAACCCTGCCGCGCTGTAAGACTTGCCTCACCGGCGGTGATTTTAGTGAAGTTAATGTCGCCGTTGTTACTGGTTGCGTTGAAAATTCCTTCGGTAATCACATTATTCAAGACGATGCCGCTGTTACCGCGCAAAACGATGGTTGAACTGCTGGCGCCGCCGATTAAACCGCAATCAAAGCAATTGGTACCATCGTCAAGAACGGTAATTGTATCGGCCACCAGGTTTGCAGTCCCTTCCCTTACAATCAGGCCGGATCTCGGCTTAAAGGTAATTTCATCAGGAGTTACAAAGTTAACGGTTTGCCCGGAGACCTCAATGTAGGCGTTTATCTTGATATCATTTCCGGCACCGATTGCTGCGATGTTCAAGGTCTCCGGCGTAAGCAGGCTGGCGAAGTTGAATGTGACATTGCCATTTGCAACAAG
>JALTNS010000268.1:2901-4457 GCA_027000565.1 Rhizobiaceae bacterium
CGGTGGCATCACCGGGAACAAAATCACCCAGAATAATATTTGGAATGTTTGTGATAATCGGATTGGCAAGGGTACCAAAGGCGCCATTGATTTTGAAATTAGACTGCCCGGTGACTTCCACATCAAGATTGTTTCCTGGCGCTCCGAATACCGATCCATTTATCACCAGTTGCAAATTGCCACCGGAGTAAATTGAAGGGTTGGGGCTTGCATTGGTAAGGTTCAAATCACCGTTCAATACAGCGAAATTGGTTGCCCCCTGAATTGCGCCAATTGCCAGTGCATTGACATCACCATTATTGGCGGCAGCAAAAATTGAACCAGTCTCGGCAATTACGGTGACATTGCCGGATGGATCCCGTGCTTCAAACTCTAACAAGTTTACCGCTGATCCAATGCCCTGTTTTGCCAGCAGAACGATTGAACCGGCAATAATATCCGAACCGTCGTCATTGTTGGCATCGACGATACTGCCTTCTTCGGTAGCGAGTGCCGCAACCCCTTCTGTAAAGACTTCACGAATATTCAGTTGGTCACGCGGCGCAACAATGTAAATACCCTCTTCAGCCCGCGCCACCAGGGTGCCACTATTATAGAATTTTACGCCCACAGGCACGCTGGCAGTGCCAATGGCGCTGCTTCCGCCCTCGAGAATAATATCTGTTCCCTTGACTTGTGTATCTGTTGATCCGGCACTGCGGAATATCCCCCGTGCCGATTTGATGCGTACGTCCTGACCACCATCGACCAGCAACACATTGACCGGAATCTCTGATCCAAGGAATATTCTGTTTGTTGCCAGCGCAACAACACTGCCGGTTGCCTCAACATCAAAATCATCGACCCGGTTGACGATGACCCTGACGCCCGGATCAACGGTAATATCATCGCGTTCAGCCGTCCACAGAACCAGCCTTGTGTCGAGGTCAAGGGAGTCTCCTGCATTGAGGACAATAGGTTCAAGCAAACGACCGATATTGTTGCTGGCTGCGAGATTGATATTTTGGCCAGCCGCATTGGGGTCTTCGATGACCAATTGGGTATCACTAACCTCAAGGACAAGCGACTTGCGCAAACCAAGCTCCAGCTGGCTGTCCGTCAAGAATACGCCGGTCTGCAATTCGCGTTGTTCTGTTCCATTGGCTGCATAGGCGAAATTCGGATCATAGGGCTGACCTCCAAATTCTTCATTGGCTGCGCGGTAGCGGATTGTCGTTTCAATTTCTAGGGAAGCAATCTCGCCAGCGCTATACCCCTTTGCTGCCAGTTCAGCACGCTCCAGACTGGAATAACGGAACTCGTAATTCTCATCGAAATCTGCGTTTGCATCGAAAACCACTTCAACACTGCCATCGGAGTTTTCGGTAACTTTTCGACCACGAATTTTCCAATATTCATTATAGGCAGAATTTTTGCCTTCCTCATAAAGCTTAACCACATCTTCGTCGCGGGTATTGGTTCCGCCATTGGCAGGTCGTTCGCGTAATCCAATTTCGTCCCATAATTCGTCCAGCAGACCATCAACCGCACGCCGGTCAATTCTCTGGTTTGGATTG
>JALTNS010000269.1 GCA_027000565.1 Rhizobiaceae bacterium
GTGAATGCGCAATATAATTTCGGCAATGTTGATCAAGTGAAGAAATCTCTTTGGTGATCGAGCGTTTGACCGGTGGTGGATAGTGGGTGCGGAGTTGCTCAATCGACGTGATCATTGCCATGATAAAGTCTCCTAGTTCTGGCGTTCAATAATGAATTTCGCGGTCTGGCGCAGGGTCGCGGCCTTTGGGCCAAAGGGGTCGAGCAGCACTTCGGCTTCGGCCAGCAATTCCTGCAACCGGGCCTGCGCACCGTCAACGCCGTAAAAATCCACCAGGGTTTTTTTACCGCGTTCCGCATCCTTGCCGGTGGCCTTGCCGAGAATCTCGCTGCTGGCGGTGACATCCAGCAAATCATCGGCAAGCTGAAATGCCCGACCGATTATTGTGCCAAATTCAGCGAGGTTTTGCCTTTCGACAATCGAAGCGCCGCCAATTACTGCACCGGCTTCCACCGCAAACCGTATCAGCGCACCGGTTTTCATGGATTGCAGGCGCAAGATTTCCGCCTCATCAAGAATGCTGGTTTCAGCCGCGATGTCCAGCACCTGGCCGCCGATCATACCACCATGGCCGGCAGCACGGGCCAACAGCTGCGCCAATTCCACGCGGGTCTGCGCGTCCTTGCAGGTTGTTTCATCGCTGATCAAATCAAAAGCAAACGTCAAAAGAGCATCGCCGGCCAGAACTGCCATGGCCTCATCATAAGCCTTGTGCACGGTTGGTTGACCACGGCGCAAATCATCATCATCCATACAGGGCAGATCATCATGGATCAGCGAATAACAATGCAGGCATTCAAGTGCACATGCGGCACGTAAAATGCCGGGGCCGCTTTTGCCAAACAGGGCCGCAGTTTCAATTAACAGGAACGGCCTGAGCCGTTTGCCGCCGTTCAATACGCCATGGCGGATGGCGGCCATCAGCCGTGGTGGGCGGGCAATTTCGCCTTTCAGCAGATATTCGCCCAGCAGCAGGTCGAGTTCGCCCGATACCAGATTGGCATTCTGGCGCAATTTATCGAAAAAAGGAGCGGGCTTGTTTGTCATGGTAACGGCAATGCCCGTTTCCACGCTTTTGGTCAATATGGTTCCGCATTGTGAACATGGTCGCAAGGCGCTAAGAGCAGGGATCAAAACCCGCAATTCAGGAAAGATCGACCATTGGTAAAACGGCGCAGCATTTCAAAGACCGGCGGAAAGTCTGCCGCTGCGCCGACATCTTCAACGGCGCCGGAACGGGATAAAAGATCGGGAATAACCGCAACCTGGCGCAAAAAACCTGCAAAACCGGATTTGGCAAAACCGGGTCCAACACCCCGTACCACGCCACGATCGTGGTTTCGGCGGATTATCAAATTTGGGGTGATAGCGGGTATTGTTCTGGCTTTCATTCCGCTCATGCTCGGGCTGCTATACCGTGTGCCATGGGTCAACCCGCAATCAACATTGATGCTTTATTATCTTGTTACAAACAACAAGGTGGATCGCCGCTGGGTGCCGTTTGAGAAAATATCACCACGGCTGGTACAGGCGGTTATCATGTCGGAGGACGGGCAGTACTGCCAACATAACGGGGTCGACTGGCAGGCGCTCAACACGGTTATTGATGATGCAATCGATGGTGAAAAAACCCGCGGTGCAAGCACCATCACCATGCAGACGGTCAAAAATCTTTTTTTGTGGAACAGCCGGTCGTTTATTCGAAAGGGTCTTGAGATTCCGCTGGCGCTTTATGTTGATGCGATATGGTCGAAACGTCGACAAATGGAAATTTATCTCAATATTGCCGAGTGGGGGCCCGGAATTTACGGCATTGAGGCGGCGGCACAATATCATTTCAAACGGCCGGCCTCCAGGTTGAACCGCGCGCAATCAGCGCTGCTGGCGGTGACCTTGCCCAATCCTGAATTGCGAAACCCCCAAAAACCGTCGCGCAGAATGAAGGTTCTGGCCCGCATCAATCGCGCCCGGGCACAGGTTTCCGGTGCTTATGTTCGTTGTTTGAACTAATCGACGATTCAGCCCTTGCAATTTTTGGCCACTTGGGTTTATACACCCGCCAACCTTTCCCATCAGACAGGAATTAGCAACCGGTGCGTCCCGCACATGCAATCTGTTTGAATTATGGAGTAGAACAATGGCTGTTCCAAAGAGTAAAATATCCCGCATGAAACGCGGCCACCGTCGTTCGACCGACGCGCTGAAAGCTCCCGCTTATGTGGAAGACAAGGATTCTGGCGAATTGCGCCGCCCGCACCATATCGATCTGAAAACCGGTATGTATCGTGGCAGACAAATTCTGGAACCTAAAGATACGGTCTGAACAGGGCTTCCTGCCAGTCTGGATTTATCAATGCCTTTAAGGGCTGGTCGCTGACCGGCCTTTTTTGTGTTTTATCAACGAAACACTTTTCTATTGGCTTTTGTTCTGGCATCTTCACGCCAGTGTGGTGGATTTGGGACACCAGCAAATTTGTGCAGGAGAAATCATGATTACCAATGTGCCTTTGATGGTTGTACCGCTGATTGTCTATAATCTGGTTCTGTTTGGGCTGCTTGGTACCACAGCGCCGTTGCCGTGGGACGATCCGATTATGGAGGTCGGCATGATATCCGGTGCCGTATGGACCATGACCCTTGGTGATCTGATGATTACACTTGGCCTGATCCTGCTGTTTTTCGAAATCCTCAAGGCGACGCGTGTTGGCTCCAATTCGATAGTCGACCATTTGCTGTCGACCTTTATTCTGGTGGCATTTCTGGTCGAATTTCTGCTGGTACAAGGTGCGGCAACTGCGGTATTCTTCATTTTGATGATGATGGCGCTGATTGATGTGCTGGCCGGTTTTTCCGTTTCCATCCGTTCTGCGACCCGCGATGTTTCGCTGGGTAGTGGTGGATTCTAAACTCAAGGATTGAAGTCCCATGCGTAATTTCCAGTTACCCGGCCGGTCGCCGGTTATGGCAACAAATGGCATGGTTTCAACCTCGCACCCGCTGGCGACCGGGGCGGCGCTCAATATCTTGCGCGACGGCGGCAATGCGGTTGATGCGGCGATCGCCGCAAGTGCAATTCTTGCGGTGGTTGAGCCGGCAATGACCGGAATAGGCGGCGATTGTTTTGTCATTTTATGCGAGCCGGATGGCCGTATTCACGGGCTCAATGGCTCAGGGCGGGCGGCAAAGGGTGCCAATCTTGACTGGTATCTTGAGCGCAATATTACCGATTTTAACGATGTACCAGCCCATTCAATAACCGTGCCGGGGGCGCTTAAAGCCTGGGATACGCTGCTGGCGAAATTTGGCACGCGCGATTTCAAATCGCTGTTTGCCGATGCGATCGATTATGGCAAAAACGGTTTTCCGGTCGCCCCAAGAGTTGCGAGTGACTGGAATGGTCTGGCATCCAAGATTAAAAAAAACCAGGGGGCCACCCATCATTTGCTACGGGACGGAAAAGCTCCGCAAGCGGGCGATATTTACAAAATGCCGGCTTTGGCAGCAACTCTTGAAGCAGTTGCCAATCACGGAATTGACGCCTTCTATCGCGGCGAGATCGCGGCTGAAATTGCTGCAACGGTGCAGGGCGAAGGCGGTTTTTTGAGTGAGGAAGATCTGGCCAATGTCAGTGCAGACTGGGTGACGCCGATCTCCACCCGCTATCACGGCTATGATGTGCATGAAATTCCACCAAACGGGCAGGGCATTACCGCACTCATCATGCTCAATTTGCTGAAACGGCTGAATGCTTCTAATCTTGCGGCCAACAGTGCCGAGCGGGCGCATCTTGAAATGGAAGTGGGCCGGATTGCCTATTCGGTGCGTGATGCTTTCATCAGCGATCCGGCAAATATGAACGCCCGGGTCGAGCAGATCTTATCCGACCAGTATTCGGATGAGCTTGGCAAAATGTTTAATTCGCACCAGCGCAACAACGATATTGTGCTGCCCGAACTGCCATCATCGGACACCACATATCTTACAATTATTGACCGGGATTTGCGCGCGGTGTCGTTCATCAACTCACTGTATCAGGGTTTTGGTTCCGGCATTGCGACGATGAAATCCGGCATCTGGCTGCAAAATCGCGGCGCCTGTTTTTCCCTGCAACCGGGGCATGACAACGCTATCGGCCCGTCCAAACGGCCGATGCATACGATCATTCCGGGCATGGTGACAAAAAATGGCGGGCTTGCCTGGAGCTTCGGTGTGATGGGCGGTGCTTACCAGCCCATGGGCCACGCTCATGTGCTTGCCAATATGATTGACTATGGCATGGACCCGCAGGAAGCACTCGACCACGGGCGGATATTCTGGGGCGACGACGGGGTGCTGGAAATTGAGGACGGGGTTGATGGAGCCGTAAGCCTTGATCTTGCCGCGCGCGATCATCAGGTCCGACCGGCACCTTCACCGATTGGCGGCGGGCAGATTATCGGAATTGACCATGCAAGCGGTGTGATGGTTGCTGGCTCCGACCCGCGCAAGGATGGCATGGCCGCCGGATTTTAATAGTGCCGGTATTTTGTCTTTTTTAATGATCTGCGCCTAGGATTGTTCCGATATTTTATACGGGATTATGATGGTGCATACGATTAAAGAACGCCGCGGAGCCGGTGCAAAAGTTATTGATATTGAAACCGCATCGCAGGCCGGTGAAGTGCTCATTTCGGTGGGTGAGACGGTTTATGAATGGGATATTTCCGATGATCAGCTGATATGGGCTGAAAATGCTGCCGGATTGCTTGGGGTTGGCGATGGTTCCGAGATTTCCACAGGCCGCAAATTTACCCGGCTTGTTGCGCCCCACTCGCCAACCAACCGCAATGTTGCGGTGCTCGGTGCGGAAACAAAAGATCGGGGCGATGGGGTTTATTACCAGATCCAGTATGCGCTATCGGCAGAAGCGCTCGGGGTTGAAGCTGATGTGTGGGTGGAGGATTCAGGCCGCTGGTTTGCCGATGGGTCCGGTAAACCCGTTCGCGCCCACGGCATTGTGCGCATTATCAACGAGCGCCGGGCGCAGGAAGAACGTTTTGACCGGCTGTCGCGCTTTGATGATCTCACCGGCCTTTATAATCGCAGTTATCTCAACGAATGCCTTGAGGTTGAACTGAAGGAAGCCGAAATTGAAAATTCGAGCCTGGCTTTTGTCATCGTCGCGCTCGACCGGTTTGAGCATATCAACTCGATTTACGGTTATGATGCAGGTGATCAGGTAATTGCCGAAGTTGCCAAAAGAATGAAAACCAGCTTGCGCGGCGGTGATACACTGGCCCGGTTTTCCGGTGCAAAACTCGGGGTAATTCTCAAAAAGTGCAACCAGAAAGAACTGCTTGTTGCAGCAAGGCGCTTTTTGGAAAACATCGGCAAAGATGTGGTCAACACCGAAAACGGGCCGGTTGCGGTAACCGCATCAATTGGCGGTGTGGTGATGCCGCGTTATGCCAATACGGTTCGGCAAGCCAGTGCTGCGGTTCAAATTGCGCTTGATCAGGCGCGCCAGCAACTCCATCCGCGGCTGGTTGCCTACAAACCGGATGTGATAGCAAAAAACAAGCGCCAGAAGGCAACAAAACTTGCCGGCGAAGTTGTATCCGCGGTGCGCGATAACCGGTTGCAACTGGCCTATCAACCGGTGGTCGATGCCAACAGTCACCGGGTTGCCTTCCATGAGGCGCTGGTGCGTATGGTCGACAGTGGCGGCACTATCGTACCGGCCAGTGATTTTGTTGGTGTGGCGAGCGATCTTGGTTTAATCCGCATGGTTGATCACCAGGCAATGGACTTGACGCTGGATATTCTGATGCGGGCAAAAAAGGCAGTGCTGGCGCTTAATATTTCGCTTGAATCAAGCCGTGATCCCGAATGGATTGCCAGACTTTCCGCCGCCGTGCGACAACGACCGGATATTGCGCCGCGATTGATAATCGAATTGAGCGAAAGCCATGCGGCGAGTGATATTGATGAAACCCGGCGGTTTGTCGAGATTGTCCGTCAACTTGGTTGCAAAACCGCCATTGACGGGTTCGGGGCGGGCTTTACCTCGTTCAGCAATCTCAAACACCTGCCGATTGATATCATCAAGATTGACGGGCAATTTATTGAAAATCTCGCTGATAGTATCGAAAACCAGAGTTTTGTGCGATCGCTGATTGGCCTTGCCTCGGTGCTCGACGCAAAGATTGTGGTTGAATGGGTGGAAGATGATGAAGCAGCCCTGTTGCTGAAAAGCTGGGGCGTTGATTATCTGCAGGGATACGGTTTTGGAGCGCCGATTATGTCTGCGCCCTGGAGGCTTGAGCCGCTTGATGACGATCAGTCTATCGAGCAATCGGCCTGATGTCAGAGCTTCTCAATGGCGGGTTTGTAATTGCTGCCGCACTGGCAATTGCCTATGGTGGCTGGCTCGTATGGCAACAACCCTCAAGGCTTCGAACCCTTGTTAAAACCCTGTCCATAGGTTCGCTTTCCCTGTTGAGCTACCGGCTGGGTGGTCCCTACCTGTTAACCCTTGCGCTGGGCTTAAGTGCGATAGGTGATGCATTTTTGGCCAATGAGGGCGAGAAAAATTTCCTCGGCGGGTTGGCAGCATTTTTTCTGGCGCATCTGGCCTATATCGGATTGTTCGTCACAAGTGCCGGGTTTGGCGATGGATTGGGCAGCTTTTATTTCTTCACGGTGGCAGCGGTTTTCGTGGTTGTCTCGGGCGCGGTTTTGCGCAATCTGTGGCCGCATCTGGGCGCCATGCGGGTGCCGGTGATATTCTATGTATTCGCAATTTTGGGCATGGGGCTGGCGGCAAGCGGGTTACAGCAATTTTTGATACTGGTTGGTGCGCTGGCATTTATTTTGTCTGACATTATTCTCTCGCACGAATTGTTTGTGTGGAAAGAAGGCAGTGCCCCGCGCAAATATTCGCCCTATTTTATCTGGGGTTTGTATTGGGGTGGCCAGGCAATGATCGCCTGGGCCTATTTGTCTGTTGTTTGATGGCCCAAATCTTGCGATGTTAATGCGCCCGGAGCTGCTACTTTTGCAATCTTGATGGTCTTTAAACGACCGCACCGTATAGCGAGTTGACAGACGAGCCGCCGCCAACGCGGCGCGCCCTCGCAGGCCCAATGCAAAGCATTGGAATGGCCGTGAGAGAGAGAATTACTGGCGCGAGCGCATTAAAGAAAGGTTCAAATCTTGCGCATCGCTGCGCTCTACGTGCGATTTAAACTGTCCTAAAAATTATCTTTTCTTTTGCGGATTTCGGCAAACACCTCGGCATCGGTTGCACTTTCCATCGCCAGAACCCTGCGGATGTCCTTATCCGCCGGACGCAGAAACGGGTTGGTGTCGAGTTCAAGGCCAATCGTGGTTGGCAGGGTTGGCTGATCATTTTCACGCAACGCAATGATTTCATTCATGCGCTGTTGCAGGGCGGCATTTTCAGGATTAACCGTTATCGCGAATTTTGCATTGGCAAGGGTATATTCATGGCCGCAATAGACAATTGTTTCGCGGGGCAGTTCGGCCAGTCGCTGCAACGATTGCCACATCATTTCGGGTGTGCCTTCAAAAACACGGCCACAGCCGAGCGCAAACAGGGTGTCACCGGTGAACGCCAGCCCCTCATCGGGCAGGTGGTAGGAAATCTCGCCAAGTGTATGGCCGGGGGTGCCGATAACCCTGACCGGGCGATTGCCAAACAGGAAGGTTTCGCCATGGCCGACGGCCTGATCGATTTGCGGAATTTTACCTGCTTCGTCTTTCGGGCCAATAATGGTGCAGTTGAATTCTGCTTTCAAACCCTCATTGCCTTCCACATGGTCGAAATGGTGATGGGTATTGAGAATATGGGTGAGTGACCAGCCGGTATCTTGCAGCGCCTTGCGCACAGCGGCTTCTTCCGGCGTATCAATGCTAGCGGTCAGTCCTGTATCCCCGTCATGGATCAACACACCATAATTATCACCACGGCTGGTGAACTGGTGAATTTCTAAAGCGGTCATCGGCTTCCAATCGGGTATATTTTGACATCGGATTAACGCACAATAGGCTTAAATGAGACATAGGGTAAATAGCTGTGCTAATAATTAGTGGTGACAGCATCCGGAGTTTTTATGCATATCGATATTGTTGATCTTCGGGATTTTTATGCAAGTGCGCTTGGTAAATTGTCGGCGGATGCAATTACCATGGGCCTTGCACCGGTATGGGCATCGCTACCGAACGAGCGGTTGGTCGGCATTGGTTATGCGACACCCTATCTCGACAAGTTTCGCGCAGATGCGGAGCGTACAATTGCATTTATGCCGGCAGGTCAAGGGGCTGTGAACTGGCCGCATGCGGAACCATCTGCGACGGCTTTGGTGTTTGATGAGGAATTGCCTCTGGCCGATTCCTCGATTGACCGCATTTTGATGATGCACTCGCTGGAACATTCTGAAAACCCGATTGAATCCTTGCGCGAGATGTGGCGGGTACTGGCCCCGGGCGGGCGGCTGGTCATTGTTGTGCCAAACCGGCGCGGGGTGTGGGCGCGGTTTGAACACACGCCTTTTGGTTCCGGTCGGCCGTTTTCACGCGGGCAATTGCTGACGCTTTTGCGGGGTGCAATGTTTTCACCTTCCAGCTGGTCGGATGCGCTTTATTTTCCACCCTCGAAACGCCAATGGGTGCGCAATTTTTCCGGTCTTTTTGAAAAGAGCGGGCGACAATTGTGGGCGGCTTTTCCAGGTGTGATAATCGTTGAGGCGACCAAGCGGCTTTATCAGGGCCTGCCGGCCAATGCGCGCCAGTCGCGCCGGGTTTTTGTGCCGGTTCTGGCACCGCAAGGAGTGGGTGCGCGGCAGGCATTTGACCGGCTCCCCGGCGGTCCGTGCAAATAAATAGTGGACCTTGGCGGCGATTTCCTTCAATAGACGGGCCTGTTTTATACTGCATTCATGAATTTTGATGCGAGAGCCAAGATGAGCGACAACCGGCCGGTGGCTAAACCGGGTATTGATGACATTGCAATTTATGTGCCGGGCAAGTCGTCGGTGCCCAGGGGCGTGCAGCTATACAAGCTTTCATCCAATGAATCGCCGATCGGGCCGAGCCAGTCAGCAATCAATGCTTATGCCCAGTCGGCAGGCCATCTGGAATCCTATCCGGACGGCAGCGCCACCGCATTACGTGAGGCGATTGGTGACGTGCACGCCTTGAACCCGGACAATATAATTTGTGGCAATGGTTCGGATGAATTGCTGGCGCTTTTGGCCAATGCCTATCTTGGACCGGGTGACGAGGCGATATACAGCGAATATGGTTTTCTGGTTTACCGGATTGCCATTCTGGCCGCCGGTGCGACGCCCGTGGTGGCGCCGGAAACCGGTTATTGTGCCAATGTGGATGCGATATTGCAGCGGGTAAATGCAAAGACCAGACTGATTTACCTTGCCAATCCGAATAACCCGACAGGCACCTATCTGCCGATCAACGAGGTGCGTCGGTTACATGGGGCATTGCCAAAAAATGTGCTTTTGGTGCTTGATGCGGCCTATGCGGAATATGTCCGGCAGAATGACTACGAGGCCGGTATTGAACTTGTCTCGGCATCTGAAAATGTAGTGATGACGCGGACATTTTCAAAAATATTTGGCCTCGCCGCCCTGCGCATCGGTTGGGCCTATGGGCCAACCCGTCTGATTGATACGATCAATCGCATCCGTGGACCATTTAATGTCAATGCAGCGGCACTTGCAGCCGCCACATCGGCGATCCGCGACCGCGATCATATCGAACGCTCGATTGCCCATAACAATCTCTGGCTTGAAAAAACCCGAAAGGCGCTGATGGCGCTTGGTCTTGAGGTTACGCCGAGCATTGGTAATTTTCTGTTGGTGCATTTTCCGCCAGTTGAAGGCAAAACAGCAGAAGAAGCCAATCGCTATCTCACCGCGCGTGGCTATGTGCTGCGCGGGGTTGGTGGTTATGGCCTGCCCAACGCGCTTCGCATGTCCATTGGTTCTGAACAGGCCAATCTTGGTGTCATTTCCGCACTTGGTGAATTTCTGGGATCAGACAATTGAGCAAAAAACCGATATTTGAAAAACTCGCCCTGATTGGCATCGGTCTGATAGGCTCGTCGATTTCCCATGTGGTGCGCCGCGAGGGGCTTGTCGGGTCAATTTCCGTATCCTCACGCAGTGAGAAAACCCTCACCCGGGCCAAAGAACTGGGGCTTGGCGATGAATATGCGGCAAGTGCAGCCGATGCCGTCAAGGATGCCGATTGCGTTATCCATTGCGCGCCGGTGGGGGCGGGTGCGGCGATTGCCGAGGCAATTGCACCGGAACTGAAACCGGGGGCGATTGTCACCGACGTCGGTTCGGTCAAGGCATCGGTGATTGCCCAGATGAAACCGCACATGCCCAAGGGGGTGCATTTTATTGCCGGTCATCCGGTGGCTGGCACCGAGTATTCCGGTCCTGATGCGGGTTTTGCCTCGCTGTTTGAAAATCGCTGGACCATCCTTACCCCCGAGGATGATGTGGACAGGGATGCGCTGGCCACACTGACCAAATTCTGGCAGGCCTGTGGTGCCAATGTGGAAACCATGGATGCCACCCATCATGATCTGGTGCTGGCGGTAACGTCTCACATTCCACAGCTGATTTCGTACAATATTGTTGATACGGCGGCTAATCTTGAAACCGTGACCCAGTCGGAAGTGATGAAATATTCGGCTGGCGGGTTTCGCGATTTCACCCGCCTTGCGGCCTCCGACCCGACCATGTGGCGGGATGTCTGTCTTCACAATAAATCTGCTGTGCTGGAAATTCTTGGCCGGTTCAGTGAAGATCTCACCGCCATGCAGCGGGCGATACGCTGGGGCGACGGGGATGCGCTTTTTGAGATTTTTACCCGCACCCGCCATATCCGCAAGGATATCATTGCCGTCGGGCAGGAAATCGATGCGCCGAATTTTGGCCGTGATGAACCGGGCGAATAATGTGCTTCAGGACGTTGGATAAGTGCCGGTGAATGATCTTTGGGTATTTGGCTATGGCTCGTTGATGTGGCGGTCGGGGTTTGAGGTGATTGAGGCAAAACCCGCAACCATGTTCGGGGTTCACCGGGCGCTTTGTATTTATTCCTGGGTTCATCGCGGCACCCGGGAAAGCCCCGGTCTGGTGCTTGGGCTCGACGTTGGCGGTTCATGCCGTGGCATGGCGTTTCGGGTTGCAGCCGATAACCGGCAGGACGTGATCGATTATTTGCGGGCGCGGGAACTTGTAACCCACGTTTACAAAGAGGTTGAACGGGCAATCGTGCTTGCGGGTGGTCAACGGGTTACGGCTGTAACCTATGTGGTTGACCGCAATCATGAGCAATATGCCGGGAAACTGCCGCACGAAAAGCTCGCCCGGCAGGTGCATGGAGCGGTTGGCCAATCCGGAAAAAATGAGGAATATATCCTCAACACGGTTCAACACCTGCGCGAACTGGGCATCCATGATGCGCGCCTTGAAAGGCTGGTCGCAGGATTTTAACGGGGCAATTGCACTGCCCGGTCATAAACGCGATTTCTTCTCCATTAGCATGTTTTCCAGTTGAATTATGTCCGGGTCGGTGAGGCGAATTTTGACCTTCTGGAGCAGGGATTCAGGCGTGTCGGCAAGGCTTTCCTTGTTCACAGTCACCCGCAAGCCCTCGTCGCTGACTTCAGAGACGGCGCAGACCAGTTCCAGTTCGACATCGGCCACATGAAAATTCGGCACCTCCCGGTCTTGTGGGGCGGCAATCAGCGCCACGGCCTCGATTTCGCGGCGAACGGCTGCGATATATTCCGAAAGCCGCAGGTCCTGTGCGGGTTTTTTCGATTCTTCACTGGCTTTGAAATCCTTGAATATCTTCGGGTTGACCGGAGTGCCGATCAAAAACTCCCGACTGATTGTCGGGCGGGGGGTTGGGTTGCGGGCCATGATTTATTTTCCTTATTTGTTGTCAGGCACTTCGGTCGAGGCCGAAAGCCCTTCGCCAATCATCCGTGACAGTCGACTGTGCAGCTCGTCGTCATGGGTTGCGCGGAGTTTGAGGCTGACCGACAGTTTGCCGTAAGTTCTGAAATTTCGACTGACCGAGCCGGAGCCGACAGAACCCTTTAAGACCGGCGCGCCAAACCGTCTTTTTGGTAAAAGTGCCGTGCGGCCAGGCGTCGTTCTGGTGGAGGTTTTTTCGGTTTCCTGCTTGTCGAACCGCACATCCAGGCTAAGGTCGACCGTTGCCTCCTGAATACCGACTGCCGGCATTTGAATGATCGACAATAGCGGTGCGCGAATGTTGACTTCGGTTTCAACAACCTCGCCCGGGCGGGACGGGTCTGAAACATTGCGGTTCATATCAAATTCGAACTCGCGAAGTTTAAGGCCCTTGACGGTTTTATTGCCGACCTTGCGGGAAGTTTCTTCAAGTCCATAGTCCAGCATGAATTGAACATATTCGCGTTCTGCGTTGATTTGCGCTTGTTGAATTGCCTGTACGGGTGCGCCAAGCAGGGCGCCGATTTCATAATCATCATCGGTTTCAGCCATGGGCTGGTTACCTCCTTGATATCTGGGGGCTTGATGTTTCGGGAATCAACTGGCGGGTTGAGGCATAAATGGCAGCCCCAACCCGGTGGAGCCTATTCGGGCAGGTCTGCCTGGGCAGAAATCGTGTCGGCGAAGATGGTCAACACCCGTTGAAAGCCTTCAGGTACCCTTTGTTTGGCGGTCATGCTCATTTTCAGGCTCGCTTCGCGCTCCTGCTTTTCGCTCGCAGTCCGCTTATAGGCGGCCGAAACATTGAGGTTGGACTTGAAGCTGGCTGTTGTGGTGTTTTCAGCGGAAGCCTTGCCATAAAGGAACTTGAATAGCCCGCCGGTGGCAGCCTTGACATTTGTGGTGGATGTCACCGCAGTTTCCACTGCAAAAGAGCTTGCAAGTTTGAGCTGGTTTTCTTTTGAAATAGTTTCCCGGATTTTGAATTCAAAATCAACGCTCAGGCTTTCAATGGCCATATGCGGGCCTTCGGTCATCGCCAGCAATGGGACCGTCAATGTGGAATTGACCGTGGACGATTCCCCTGTTGTCGGGTCATTGACCACCTTGTCATATTTGAATTCCATCTTGCGCATCTCGCCAAAATCATCGACCGCCATGGCATCGATAAATTCAATCGTCGACTGGGCTGAAAGCGCTTGCGCTTCAATCGCGGCGGTCAGCGGTGCAGATAAATAATATCCAAGCGGCAGGGCCTGTGTTTCTGCTGCAATATCAATTTTGGCCATTAGGTTCTCCTTTGGAAATGAATTCAAAGGAACTTCATAGTGACTCATATGGCCGGAAATTATTCCGGAAATAATCGAGTGCAGCCGGCAATTGTTGCGGGTATTTAAGAGCCGGTTACGATGATGCCGAAGGTATCGGTTGATTTGCCGATGGTGAACTTAAAATGTTTTCTGAATAGCGTTTTGCCGTATGAACGATGCCCCCCAAAATCGCCCGGCAAAAACCGCCAAGCCAGTAAACTAGTTTTGGACATCGAGTGGGTCAGTACAAAATTCCTCTGGTTTTAAACTTAGCAGGTTTTGTTGCCCCGGCTTGAGCCTATAATAAAATTCAGGCTGGTAATGTGGCGATACTCACACAACGGGAATTTGCCTGTCGAGGATGCGAATGCCTATTTCAAATGATATGTCAGCGCCATTGATATGCAGTGGCGCAGTTCTTCCTGCGGCAGATCATCGGTGAGTCTGAACAATATCGCCCGATTCTTCTCAAACGTGAAAACACCTGGATAGATATCCCTGAAACGTTCAATCAGGCTGGTCTGGCAATGCACATAAAGCCCGTATTGGGCTTTTTCGGCATTACCTCCCAAGCGAACAGGTGTGCCGCTTTTGGGGCGAACCGTTTGATAGGACGGACTGTCCCATTTCAGCACTTCCTCAATATGGCCGACACCACCGGTGTTTTCAGCCACATCGAAGATCATTTCGCGCAAACCCATCAATGGCCCGCGCAATTCGGCAGGCCATTTTTCGAAGCGCTGTTCAACATCATTATTGACAAATGCGCGCATGGTCAGGCCGAAAGGGCCTGAAATTCGGCAATTACCGCATCGCCCATTTCGGTTGTGCCGACTTGTTTCATGCCCTTTGACATAATGTCACCGGTCCGCAAGCCGTTATCGAGCACATTTGCGATGGCTTTTTCCAGCCGATCGGCTTCTGCAATCATTTCGAATGAATAACGCAGACACATGGCAAAGGATGCAATCATCGCGATTGGATTGGCCGCACCGGTTCCGGCAATATCAGGGGCGGAACCGTGTACCGGCTCATAAAGTGCCTTTCTGGCACCGCTCACCGGATCGGGCGCACCGAGCGATGCGGAAGGCAACATGCCGAGTGAGCCGGTCAACATTGCAGCCACATCGGAAAGCATATCGCCAAACAGGTTGTCGGTAACAATCACATCGAACTGTTTGGGCCAGCGTACCAGCTGCATGCCACCGGCATCGGCGAGCATGTGTTCGAGTTCCACTTCCGGATATTCCGCCGCATGAACAGCGGTCACGACCTCGTTCCACAGCACACCGGAAATCATCACGTTGCGTTTTTCCATCGAAGTCACCTTGTTCTGCCGGGTTTTGGCAAGATCAAAGGCAACGCGTGAAATTCGCTCGATTTCAAAAGTATCATAGACCTGGGTATCAATACCGCGTTTCTGGCCGTTGCCAAGATCGATGATTTCCTTGGGTTCGCCAAAATAGACACCGCCGGTCAATTCGCGAACGATCAGAATATCGAGACCCTCAACCACATCGTGGCGCAGTGAAGATGAATCAGCCAGTGCCGGATAACAAATCGCCGGGCGCAGGTTGGCAAACAGTTTCATATCCTTGCGCAGCCGCAACAGGCCCGCCTCCGGGCGCACGTCATAGGGAACATCGTCCCACTTTGGCCCGCCAACTGCACCAAACAGAACCGCATCGGCAGCCATGGCCTGCTCCATATCGGCATCGGAAATTGCCGCGCCATGGGCGTCATAGGCGGCACCGCCAACAAGCCCTTCGGAGGTTTCAAAACCGGTTGCCAGATTGTCATTCATCCAGTTGATGAGTTTTTTAACCTCGCCCATTGATTCAGGGCCAATGCCATCACCGGGCAGGAGGAAAAGTTTACGGGCTGCCATGAGGTATTCCTTGTTTTGGTCGTTTGTCGGGAGTGGTTTTATCCGCGGTATGCGGTGACTTCGATTTCTATTTTCATCTCGGGTTTGATTAATCCTGCAAGTATCATGGTTGCGGCCGGGCGGATTTCACCAAAATATTCTCCGGTAATCGCAAAAACCTCGTCCACATATTCCGGCGCGGTGACAATATAATTTGCCCGTACCACGTTGCTCAACTCAAATCCGGCTTCATCAAGGGCGGATTTTATTGTTTCAAAACAATTGCGAGCCTGCTCCAAAACACTTTTGGGCATCACCATGGTTGAATAATCATAGCCGGTGGTGCCGGATACAAAACACCAATGATCATCGGGTGTTTCAATGGCCACTGCGCGGGAATAACCGGCCGTTTTTTCAAACGGAGAACCGGTGGAAACAAGCCGGCGTTTGGGAGTGCTTACACCCATGGCCGCCGCTCACTCAGTTCCGCCTCATAGCTGTCGATACTTGCTGCCTTTTCCAGCGTCAGGCCGATATCATCCAGCCCGTTGAGCAGGCAGTGCTTCTTAAACTCATCAA
>JALTNS010000270.1 GCA_027000565.1 Rhizobiaceae bacterium
CGTGAAATCGGCTTCAAGCTGGCCCTGCGCAATCACATCAGACTGGTCAGCTTTGCCCGCGGGCGCATGGAGATCAACCTCTCCGGTGATCCGCCACGCAATCTGGTCAATGATATCTCGACCAAATTACAGACCTGGACCGGCGAACGCTGGATGGTCGCGGCCAGTCAGGAAGATGGTGATGCGACCCGCAAGGAACAGGAAGTTTCAATCAGGAAAATGCTGGTGGAGGATGCCAAAAACACGCCCGTAGTGGCGGCGGTTCTGGCAGCGTTTCCCGGCAGCACAATCGTCGACATAAGGGTGCGGGAAAAAGAAACCCCGCTTGCCGACCCGGCGCTGGATGAGACCGGCGATCTTGATGATGACGGCCTCGATGATTACTTCAACGATTGATAACAGACACAAAACCGGAGCAAGTGAATGAAAGACATCATGGGCATGATGGGCAAAGTCAAGGAAATGCAGACCAAAATGGTCGAAATGCAGGCCGAGATGGAAAATATTGAAGTGGTCGGTTCCGCTGGCGCCGGTATGGTTACCGTCACCCTTTCCGGTAAAGGCACGATGAAGGCGCTCAGCATCGATCCGACACTTATTTCACCGGACGATGTGGAAATGATGGAAGATCTGATCATCGCAGCCCATAATGATGCCAAGGGCAAGGCGGAAGCGGCAATGGCCGAAAAAACCCAGGAACTGACCGCCGGGCTACCAATTCCGCCGGGTATGAAACTGCCTTTTTAGTAGTTTCCGCCCAGCCCTCCGGCCGGGCGGCCGTTCACGGGCTGGCACATTGCTGAACGCAATGCTTGCCCTTGCCCGAATCTGGCACGGAGGGAGGCTTCTCCCGTATTTTATAGCTAAGCCGATAGGCTAAGCGCAATGCGCCCCCGCGAAGGCCCGGCACAACCTGTCGGATGGCCCAACGGAAAACCAAAAAATTATCTTTTTAATGGTTCAAATCTTGCGCATCGCTTCTGTTCGTTCGCTTGCGGGGGCCTTGCCCCACGTGCGCTCTCTTGAAGCTCTACGTGCGATTTGAACTACCTGATCCGGCGTTTCACATCACCCAGGATTTTAGGCAGCAATGCCTGCACAACTTTCTGGCTGTCACCGGATTTTATCCGCTTGTCATAAAGCATGTTGAGAATATAGCGGTCGAAGCGGGTGAATTTGGTGAATTTTGAGCGGTCGTTAAAGACGCTGCCCTTCACCCTTGCATCATCATTGAGCGGGCCAAGCCCTTGCAAAACCTCTTCGGTCAGACACCGGCGAAACAGGCTCTTGCCCTCATCGGAAACCACCACCGCATCGGAGCGGGTGATGCCAAAGCGGGTGAATATCGAACGCACCATGCAACGGCCACGCACCGGCGCATTGGCGCGGCGATATACAATATTTCGAACCGTATTGCGGTAATCACTGCGATCAACAATATAGAGATGAAAATTGGCCTGCTCCGGGCGGTTGACAATGACGGTTTTCAACCCCTTGATCAGCTTGTTGAGGCTGAGGATAAAATTGCGTGCCGCCCGCCGCCGGTTGAGCTTCGAGCGGTTGTGAATATAAAACCGCACGGGTGAGCGAAATTTGCGAATATACTGGCTTTGGCTGCCGCGCGGTTCAAACTCCGAACCAAAAACGGTTTTGTTGAAACCAAAAATGATTTCCCGATCCGAAAATGCCTGCGCACCGGCATTGGGGATCGAAAATGTGACAAATGCAATAAACAACAAGGCACATCGTTTAAAATTGAGCGATTTGTGAAACACTGGGGCCGTCCTGAAAAATGATTCGCCAATCGGCAGGGCATCAAGAATTGCTGTCATAACCGATCATGCGGCACTTGTGTACCAACATTGCGCTTTGCAACGAACAATTGATAAAACAGGGGAAACTATGTCGCAGGAAAATCAGTCGCCGGCCAAGGGCCTTATTCGCGGTGAAGACAGCAAAACCCGCTGTTTCTGGCACGGAGGCAAGGAGGATTACCGCATTTATCACGATGAGGAATGGGGCATGCCGGTCGATGATGATATCAAACTGTTTGAGAAAATCTGCCTTGAGGGCTTTCAATCCGGTCTTTCATGGCTGACCATTTTGCGCAAACGCGAAAATTTCCGCAAAGCTTTCGCGCAATTTGATTTTCATAAAGTGGCGAAGTTTGATGATTGTGACATCGAGCGGCTGGTCAATGATGCGGGTATCGTACGCCATCGCGGCAAGATAAAATCCACCATCAATAATTCTCAAAGAGCGCTTGAAATGATCGAGCAGGAAGGATCCCTCGGTCGCTGGTTCTGGTCGTTTGAACCCGGGCCAAAGGAAAGACCAGCAGCCTTTGATCATGCAACACTGATGTCGCTTGGCAAGACCGATATTTCCACTGAAATCTCAACACAACTGAAAAAGCGTGGCTGGTCATTTGTTGGCCCGACCACAGTCTATGCCTTCATGCAGGCGATGGGCATCGTCAACGATCATCTTGAGGGCTGCTATTGCCGCGACAGGGTGGAGAAAGCGCGGGCGGCGTTTAAAAGACCGGGGTAGTTAAAATCGCACGTGGCGCAGCCGCGCAAGATTTTTACCAATGAAAGGCAATCGTACGTAGGACACAGCGATGCTGTTTCGCCCATTGGACCAATTGGAGCAATGCGTCAATCCAACCGTCGACCGTCATCCCGGAATTGCAACTTAGAGCCTGCTGAAGAAGCAATATCCGGGACCCAATGCCACCTTCGATTATGACGACAACTCAAATGGGTCCCGGCTCTTCTTCGCTTTGCTCAGGCGGCCGGGATGACGACGGAGAGGGTGGAGAAGGTGGAGCTTTTCACAAATAAACTTATCCCCGCGCAATGATCGTCACTTACACTTTCCCCATCACCGGTTTGTACAAACGACGGATTGCTACCGACTATTCGTTGACCGGTGACAGCAGGGCGGTTCTGCTGCTTTACGGTAAAGCAACCAGATCCTTGAAGTCGCGTGGCCATTGCATGCTTTGGTGCACCTTCCCCAAATCCCGGCGCGGGGTTCTCTATCGAGAACCACAAAAACAAACATGAGAGGTTTTCGACCGAGAACCCCGCAAGTTTGAATAATTAAGTTAAAAACACTGGGTGATAAGCCCGAGTGAACGATGATGTTTGGCGCCACCTTGTAATCCTGAACAATCCTGCTAAATCGCACCCATGAGCATATCCCTTGACCATATACGCAATTTTTCCATCGTCGCCCATATCGATCATGGCAAATCGACCCTCGCAGACCGGCTGATCCAGATGACCGGCGGACTGGAAAAGCGCGAGATGTCCGAACAGGTACTCGATTCAATGGATATCGAGCGCGAACGTGGCATCACCATCAAGGCGCAGACCGTGCGGCTGGAATACAAGGCCAAAAACGGTGAGGACTATATTCTCAATCTGATTGATACTCCCGGCCATGTGGATTTTGCCTATGAGGTCTCGCGTTCACTTTCAGCCTGCGAGGGTTCGCTGCTGGTGGTGGATGCATCACAAGGGGTCGAGGCGCAGACGCTGGCCAATGTTTATCAGGCGATTGACAATGACCACGAGATTGTCACTGTGCTCAACAAGATTGATCTTCCCGCTGCAGAACCCGAGCGCATAAAGGCACAAATAGAGGAGGTGATCGGGCTGGATGCGTCCAATGCGGTGGAAATTTCTGCAAAAACCGGCCTTGGGGTCGAAGACGTTCTCGAAGCCATTGTCACCGATCTGCCGCCGCCCCTGGAAGGTAATATTGATGCGCCGTTAAAAGCGCTGCTGGTTGATTCCTGGTATGACACCTATCTTGGTGTCATCGTGCTGGTGCGAATTATCGACGGGGTGTTGAAAAAAGGCCAGACCATTCGCATGATGGGAACGGATGCAAAATATCTGATCGACCGCACCGGGGTAATTACCCCGAAACTGGTCACCGTTGATGGGCTTGGACCTGGTGAAATCGGCTTTATAACCGCCTCGATCAAGGAGGTTGCCGATACAAGGGTTGGCGATACCATCACCGAGGACAAGCGAGAAACCGCGGAAGCCCTGCCGGGGTTCAAACCGGCCCAGCCGGTGGTATTCTGCGGGTTGTTTCCGGTTGATGCGGGAGATTTTGAAGACCTGCGCGCGGCGATGGGCAAATTGCGTCTCAATGATGCCAGTTTTTCCTTCGAGATGGAATCGTCTGCAGCACTGGGGTTTGGCTTTCGCTGCGGATTTCTGGGCCTGCTGCACCTGGAGATTGTTCAGGAACGACTGGAGCGTGAGTTTAATCTTGATCTTATCGCCACAGCCCCCTCGGTGGTCTATCAGATGACAATGATTGATGGCAGTGAGGCCGAATTGCACAATCCGGCGGATATGCCGGAGGTGATGAAAATTGCTGAAATGCGCGAACCGTGGATTAA